>JAJPJU010000117.1 GCA_021324035.1 Spartobacteria bacterium
GGTGCTTTGTCCTGGATGGGCGTGATGGTTGGGGATCCGCTTTACCGGCCGTATTTAAATTGGATCCAAATCGACAGCGCGCCGGTAAAGCCGAGCGCATGGAAATTTTATCACGATTTCGCAGCGCGAAATTTCAGCAGCAACGCGGCGCAATATCGCGCGTCGGCCAGGCAAGCCGCTGCGCGCGCCCATGATTGCCCGATGATCGAAGACCTTGGATTAATGGAAGCCGGAGATGGAAACCTGGCCTCGGCCACCAGTTTCTACGGACAGGCCCGGACCTGTTATTCAACTCGGGACGATCTCCTGCGGGTGATCATCGAAGAAGCGGACGCGTGGAATCATCTCAAGAAGCCAAAGCGGGGTTTGGATTTGTTGCGAACAGCTCTGCGAATCGCGGGCGATGCGCCCGCCGCATCAGTCCTGCGTCAGGTCGAACAGCAATTGCGCGGTGTGCCGCCTCCGCTGCCGGGTGCGAGTCCACTGCCTTCGCCAACGCCGAAGATACGAATCAAATTCTAGCGCGGCTCAACGAATAATACCGCGCTCGCTTGTTTGGATGAACTCGACGATCTCGCGGATTTCGTCGTTTTGGGGAAGCTCCTTGCCGATCGCCTCTAACGCCTGCGCTGTATTATATTTAGAGCGATAAATCAGCCGGAACGCCTCCTTGATCGGTTTCACCCGGTCGGCCGTGAAATTCTTGCGTTCCAATCCCACCAGGTTTACGCCTCGGATCTCGGCCGGGTTTCCGTCGGCGATCATGAAAGGCGGAACGTCCTGCACGATTTTCGAACAGCCGCCGGTGATGGCGAAGCGGCCAATCCGGCAAAATTGATGGACGGCGGTAAGTCCGCCCATCACTGCGTTATCGCCGACCTGAACGTGCCCAGCCAGCGTACCATTGTTTGAAAAGACAACTTCGTTCCCAACCGTGCAGTCGTGTCCGATATGGCTGTAGGCCAGAAAATTCCCGCGGCTGCCAATTTTCGTTTTTCCGTCGCTCTTGGTACTGCGGTTCACGGTGACGAATTCGCGAAATGTATTTTCATCGCCGATTTCCAGATAGGTTGGTTCGCCGCCGTATTTCAGGTCCTGGGTTTGCTGCCCGATTGAGCAGTAAGCGTAGAACTTGTTCCCGGCACCGGCCCGCATCGGCCCCTGCAAGGTGACGTGATGTTGCAGCCAGCAGTTTTCGCCAACGACAACGTCCGGACCGATAACGCAATATGGTCCGACCGTTGTTCCCGAGCCGATTTCCGATTTTGGATCGACCACCGCGGTCGGATGAATCCGCACGTCGCTCATTTATCGAGAAACGTGAACATCAATTCGCCTTCCGACACGATCGCGTCGTTCACCACGCAATGACATTTCGCTTTGGCCAATCTTTCGCCGCGGGCTTTGGTCAGCTCGGCATGAATGAAAATTGTATCGCCCGGCACGACGGGTTTGCGAAATTTTACGCCATCAGCGCTCATGAAATAACCGATACGGCTGCTGGTTTTCGCGAGCTTGAACAGCAACAGGCTGGCGACCTGCGCCATCGCTTCCACCTGCATCACTCCGGGCATTACCGGATGGCCGGGAAAATGTCCCTGGAAAAACGGTTCGTTGATCGTGACGGATTTCACTCCGACGCACTTCGTACCGCCTTCATCGAAACTGATAATCCGATCCACCATCAAAAACGGGTAACGATGCGGCAGAATCTGAATGATCTCGTCGCTGTCGAGTCCGCCGTTGCCTTTGGGCACTACTCGCGGAACAGCCAGGGATTGGCGACGCGACACTTCCTTTGAAATCGCTCGCGTCAGTTCGGCGTTGGCCGCGTGTCCGGGCTTGACCGCGATCAAATGACCGCGAATCCGGCAACCAGCCAGCGCGAAATCGCCGATGATATCGAGAATTTTGTGGCGCACGAATTCGTCGGGAAACCGCAACGGTTCTTTGCTTAACACCGCGTCGCCCCGCACAACGACCGCGTTTTCCAAACTGCCGCCTTTGATCAAATTTTTTTCCATCAACGGCTCGACATCTTCGTAATAAACAAATGTGCGGGCCGGCGCGATTTCGCGCTCGAAAATTTCCGGTCCCACGTCAATCGACATAAATTGGGTAAAACGATTGTTAGGTCCGGCTTGAGTGCAGGAAATTCGAAAGCCGCTGTCGTTCGGCAACAAAATCAGCAGCGCTCCGTTCTTTGTTTCGACGTGCATCGGTTCACGAACGTGAAAGAATTTCCGAGGCGCTTCCTGAGGCGCGATACCGGCGCGCTTGATCACCTCGACGTAAGGTTTGGCGCTGCCATCGCCGATTGGCGGTTCGTTCGCGTCCATCTCCACGATCGCGTTGTCGACCCCCATGGCGGACAAGGCCGACAAGACGTGCTCGACTGTGTGCACGCGTATCGAGCCCTCGCCGATGGTTGTAGCGCGCTCGACCATTTTCAGGTTCTCGATCCTGGCGTCGATGGTCGGCTCGTCGGTAAGATCCTTGCGCTTAAACTTGATTCCGTGATCCGCCGGCGCCGGATGGAGCTTCAACGAAACTTTTTCGCCGGTATGCAGCGAGGTCCCGCTGAAACCGGCGGTCTTGGCGAGGGTATGTTGAACTTCAGGCGCGGAAGCCATGGCGGCTAACTAAACAAAGATATCGCGCGATTGCCAGCAGGTAGCGGCGGCTCAGCGAGCCGCCATGGCGATTGAAGTCAATCGCCGCTGCCTATTTCAGCTGAAAAAACCCGCAATCGAATGCCATCATCTTGTCGATGTTCGAGACTCGAAGATGTTCGACCTCGCTTCCGGCCTCGGCCCAAACGTCGGCTGCTTTTTCGCCGTTCTTTTCGATCGTTGTTCGCGTCAGATTTAGAGCGTCATTGATTGTTGCCAGCGGTAGACCATCGGTCGTTTTCAAAAAGCTTCCCTTCGTGTCCGATCCTATCCCAATTTCCATGGTCGCCCGGGTGTCGGTGACAAGTGGATTGGTTATCAGTTTTACCGAGATCCTGTCGGTCGCTCCTTCCGGCACTGATGCAACTTTTCCAAGATCGTCGATTTTTAGTTTGCCAATCAGATAGCCGCGGGCGCGATATTTGCCGGCCGGCAAATCCTCGCCGCCGTCGTTTTTACCGTCCCAAGTGGTGCTGAGTGAGTTTTCCTCGACGGTAAAGCTGTCGATCTTCGCTTCGCGGTGAAGCACGCGGACAAGTTTGTCGTTCGAGTCCCAAATCCCGAGACTGATCGTGCCGTCCATCGGTGGCGGAACGAATCGAAGCGGAATACTGCGCGCGGCTGCGGTGGCCGTTGCTGTTGGAGTTGGCGAAGGTGACAAAATGTCATTTGGCGAGGGCGTGGAAATCACTGAACTCGACTCAGTGGGAGACGACGGGGGAGCAGTAGTTTCCTGCGCGAGCGAGGCAGCCACCCAAAGCCCGAATAAAAAAGTTAGTGCAGATAATTTTGTCATGTCGAGCGGAGTCGAGACATCTCTAGATATTTCTTAGCAAAGCAAGGCCAGACGATATCGGGAGATTCCTCGACTTCGCTCGCAATGACAAGTAGCTCAGGCGTAATGTCGCCAATTGACCTTCGGGAAAAGATTGTCGCGCCATTCGCAGTCTGCGAGAAAATTCTCATCGATTTTATCTTCAGCTAACTGGTCGTAAATCGCGTTGAAGCGCGCGAGATGATCATGGGTTCGTTTGCTGGCGTATTCGCGCGCTGTGCCCGTCCGCATGAGAAATGGCCAATCACTCGATTGGGCGAGTAAAAGCTCGCGGGCCATTTGTTTGAGAACGCGATCAGTCGCGGCATCGGCATCTTGCCGTTGGTCCGAGCCGGACTGATGTTTCATTGGTTGGAAGCCGATGCCACGATGCCTTTTTGCGAGCTCGTGCATTCGTCGCGCCGCAACCTGGAGATGCGGATAAATCCAGGAATTGTTTTTGTCGATCCAAACTTCGAAATACCCATTTTCGCCCCAACTTGATTCAGCCGGTTGAATTGTCTGCTGGGTCGGATTGGCCCCCAGATATTCAGACGGTGTGGTCAGGCGAAAGTTATCTTTCCCGGATGCGGCGTTGTTGCGAATCAGCATTTCGAGAAAGTGAGGTCCCTCGAACCACCAGTGACCGAATAATTCCGCATCGAACGGGGTCACGATGATGGGATCAAACTTGCAGCCTGCAAGTTTGCCAAACTGCATGCGGCGCTGTTGAACAAAGTCAGCAGCATGAGATTCGGCCGCCTTTTCGGCTGCCACGCGATCGTAAATCTCCTTGTTCGTTTTTCGCCCGGTGATTCGATGATATTTCAATCCGGAGAATTTGCGGACACCGCGGGCCACCGGACCGAGATGTTCGAGGGGCAGATCAAATCCGGCATCACGGTAAAATTCACGATAGGCTGGATGACCTGGATAACCTTCTTCAGCGCTCCAGACTTGCCGGCTCGAATCGCGGTCCCGCGCGAACGCTGCCGGACCGGCCGGCGTGTAACACGGCGCGTAAATCGCCCGTTGCGGTTGAGGATTTCCCAAAAGCAGTCCGTGGGCATCGAGAACAAACCAGCGAACGTTCGTCTCCTGTAAAATTGGATTGAGCGCCGGAGCATATGCGCATTCAGGCAGCCAAAATCCGGACGGCGCAGCTCCGAAAACCTCGGCGAAGGAATCGAGGCCGATCAGGACCTGGGCGCGGGCGGCCTCATGGGATTGTTGTTGAATCAGCGGCAGCAAACCGTGAGTGGCCGCTGACCCGATAATTTCGAGCGCGCCGCTGTCTCGCAACTGTCGAAATGCTTCGAGCAACTCGCATTTCCATTCATCAACAAAGAAGCGACGGGTTTCTGTGAAGAGCTCGCAATAAAATTGAGAAAGTCTGGCGAGCTCAGGCTGGCTTTTGTTCCGCTGCTGTTCCCGCGCCGCGAGGTCGATCAACAATTCAAGATGCCGAATGTATCGTTCGCGGAGAAGCTGGTCCTGCAACATCGCGCATAGGGTCGGCGTAAACGACATTGTGAGTTTGAACGCCACATCGTCGTTCACCAGCCGCTGCATCATTTGCAGCAGGGGAATGTAAGTCTCGGTGATCGCCTCGAAGAGCCAGTCTTCTTCGAGAAAATGTTCGTGTTCCGGATGTCGGACGAATGGCAGGTGCGCGTGAAGAACCAGCGCGAGATTACCCTGGCTCATCGCGCACAGTTATCGAGTGGCACGCACCGCCTCGATGAAGTCGCGCGCTCGTTTTGTTAATTCAACCCAGTTGCTGCCTTCAATTAGGGCCGGATCGAAGACGCTCCCAACCGCGCCAACCGCGACCGCACCGGCGCGAAACCATTCCGCGACATTCGATGCATCGACGCCGCTCGTCGGCATGATTGGAATTTGCGGCAGCGGGCCGCGCACCGCTCTCAAATATTCCGGGCCGAATTTCACTGCCGGAAAGATTTTAACGATGTCAGCGCCTAACGAGTAAGCCGTGTAAATTTCCGTCGGTGTGTAGGCGCCGGGAATGACTGCGACCTGGAGTTCGTGCGCGGCATCGATCACTTCCGGGAGAACGCACGGGCTGACCAGAAATCTGGCTCCGGCTTCCACCGCTTCGTGAACCTGATTGCGGGTCAAAATAGTTCCCGCTCCGATAAGTAGATCGTCGCTTGTGGCCGCAAGTTTCTCGATCGCCCCGGCCGCGTCAGCGAAGCTAAACGTAATTTCGACTGCGCGAAATCCGCCCTCAACAGCAGCGCGCGCGGCGCCGAGAGCGCGAGCGATTGAATCGGTCCGAATAACGGCGACCGCGCGTTCCGTTTTAATCCGCGCTACGACTTCTGCTTTAGCGGCTGAAATCTGCGTGTGCACTCACAAGGGTCCTCTGAAGCGAACCGCCGAAATCGCTAATTCACTAAATCGTTAAATGATCAAAGCGTCCGGCAGAAATCCTGGAACCGATCGAGACCTTTTTTGATGATGTCGATGCTGGTCGCGTAGCTAAACCGGATGGTGCGATCGTCGCCAAACGCCGCGCCCGGCACCACCGCCACATTGGATTTGCTCAAAAGTCTGTCGGCGAAGTTTTGGGAGGTAAGCCCGAGCTGGCTGACGTTGACCAGAACATAAAAGGCGCCCTGCGGTTTCACCGCCGTGATGTTCGGGATCTTTGAAAGCCGATCGATCATGTAATTGCGGCGCATGTCGAATTCATCACGCATATCGGCCACACACTGTTGGTCGCCCTTGAGAGCAGCCAGCGCTCCGCGTTGCCCGAACGAGCACGGATTAGAGCTGCTGTGGCTTTGAATGGAATCGACCGCTTTGGCAACGGCTTCAGGCGCCGCCAGGTAGCCAAGCCGCCAACCCGTCATCGCGTAGGACTTGCTGAATCCGTTGACCGTGATCGTCAGGTCGTAGGCTTCTTTGGAGACCGACGCGACGCTGACATGCTTGGCATCGTCGTAAACGAGCTTCTCGTAAATTTCGTCGGACAAAATGTAAATATCTTCGCCACTCGCGATCTCGACCAGCGCTGCGAGTTCTTCGCGGGTGTAAACCGCACCGGTCGGATTGCCGGGGCTGTTGAGGATGAGCATTTTCGTTCGCGGCGTCATCGCATTTTCAAAATCTTCCGGACGAAGTTTCCAATTATTGCGTTCCATCGTCGGAACGATTACGGGTTCGGCCCCGGCCAGTCGCACCATGTCCGGATAGCTCACCCAGTAGGGCGCGGGAATGACCACTTCGTCGCCCGGCTGGCAGGTTGCCAGAATCGCGTTGTAACAAGAATGCTTGGCGCCATTGCTGACGATGATCTGGCTCGCCCGATAGGTGAGGCCATTGTCCGCCGCCAATTTCTCGGCGATGGCCGCGCGCAACTCGGGAATTCCGGCGCTCGGCGTATATTTGGTGAATCCGGCCTGCAAGGCCTCGATCGCCGCCTGTTTGATGTGCTCGGGCGTATCAGAATCCGGTTCGCCCGCGCCAAAGCCGCAGACATCGATTCCTTCTGCCTTCATCGCCTTCGCTTTGCTGTCGATTGAAAGCGTGAGGGAGGGCGTCAGTTGCGCAGCGCGTTCGGAAATTTCCATTGTTAGTTTTTCGTTTCTAAGTAAGGGAGCGCACACTATTTGCGCCCATAAAAATTTTCAATCAAAGCTTTAAAATTATTCTCTTCCGGGCGGACGATTCCCATTTCCCGCCTGGCATTCTCGACCGAATCCGACGCATGCGCGGCATTGATCATGATCGTTTGGCCGAATTCTTTTCGAATTGATCCCGGCGGCGCTTTTGCGGGATCGGTAGGTCCCAGGACATCGCGAATCTTGCTGACGGCGTTTTCGCCCTGGTAAACCAGCGCGATACACTTCTCGCTGCCCGGTTCCTCGCGTTTTTCCGGCAACGTGTCGCTCGGGCGTGCTCCGGCCATGAATTGCACGATGTCTTCCCAGGCGTCGCGACCTTTGGAGTGTCCGAGTTTGTCTTGCAACACCGGCAACACCGGGCCGTAAAAGTTTTCCGCCTCGGCAACGCTCATCCGGTGCACTTTGAATCCGACGATGTAAAGGCCGGTCCGCGAGAATACCTCGATCACGCCGCCGGGCCGAACGTTCGGGAATTTGAAGTTATCGGGCTTAATCAAAACCAGCGTCTTCTCGACCTTGGCATTTTCCGGAAATTGCACGCAGTTATCGAGAATTCCGCCGTCGCTATCGGAGTATTGCGCCCAAAGTTTTAAATCGCGATCGATCATCTTCGGGTCGAACGCCGCAATCACTCCAGGTTCGAAGTAGGTAACTTTGCCCCCATCGTCCGTAATGTAATCGCCGAAGGTGTCGCGAATCGTTTCGCCGGCGGTAGTCTCATGACGAATGTGTCCGACGGTCGTGCGCATTTTCGCGGCCGCATCCGGTCCCCGGAAAACAAGGCACAACACCCGGGCGCGCTGTCCGTGTTTTTCGCAGCCGAAGTTTTTCAGGATGTAATCACGGATTAATTCCTGGGTGGCCCGATGGGCCGGCTCGGTTTCGCTGACGATGGTATCGGCGTATTGCCGCACCAATTGCTCGCTGGGCGCAAACATCCGGGCCGCGACCAGATCGAGCCCGGTTCGCGAGATCAGTCGCGAAATAATGCCACCGGTGCGCGATTTGCGCATCGAATACGGCGTCAAGATTGCGTAAGCCAGTTCTTCGTTCTGCATTGCAATTTGCCCGCGGCTTAAGATTAAACCGCGTAGATGCAGAAAACCGTAGCCGCCAAGCTTCGCCGAACCTACCTGCGGCCAGCTAACATCGCAACCCACTTTCCGCGTCTGCGGATGTCGAAAATCTGGGCCTTCATCCGGGTCAGAGCGCGCTTCACATCCGCTTCCTGATTGCGCAAGATTCCAGAAAGAATTAGCCAGCGCACCCCCCTCAATTTGGGAAGGATTTTGATTAGCAACTCGCTGAAGAGATTCGCGGTCACGACGTCGACACGCCCCTCAAGCGTCCAGTCGCGGACATCGGCGACACGAAATTTCACGCCGCGAATCTTATTAAGCCCGGCGTTTTGTTTCGCGGTCGAAATCGCGATGGGATCGTTGTCGATTCCGATTACCTGTTTTGCGCCGAGAGCCTTTGCCGCGAGCGCGAAGATTCCACTCCCGGTTCCAAGATCGACGACTAGTTCCGGGGAGCGCAGGCCACTGGCCTGCGGTGTTCGGCGGCTCGCCGAACACGAGTAACTCCGGCGAGCCGCCTGCACTCCCCAACCGCAGATCAATCTTTCGAGCATTCGGATACACATTGCCGTTGTCGCGTGCTCGCCGGTTCCAAACGCAGCGCCGGCTGGAATGATTAACTTTCGTTCGCCAATTCTAATCGGCTTGGTTTTCTGACGCAGCACGCGTTTTTTCCAATTGCGCGGCAATTTCTCAATTCGGCCGCCGAATTGTTCGGCCAATTCCAGCAAACCTGCGCGAGCGTCCGATGCGACCTCGAATTGCAAACGTTTCCGATCCGGTCGCTCAA
>JAJPJU010000170.1 GCA_021324035.1 Spartobacteria bacterium
GAAATTGCGCAAAATTTCCGAGGAGGGCGTGCGATTTCAAAACCACGTGGATGGAACGCCCGCGTTTATTTCGCCGGAGATCGCGATGGAAATTCAAGCCGCCTTCGGCAGCGATATTGCCATGGCGCTCGACGAATGCCCGCCCTGGCCGTGCGAACGCGATTATGCGGCCCAAAGCCTCGAGATGACCACGAGGTGGGCAGCACGCTGTAAGAAATGGCAGGAAGAAAACATCGAACGCCCAACACCCAACGTCGAACATCGAATTGGAGAGTCTGACGTCTCTCAACTCTCAGTTCTCAAGTCTCAACTTCTCTTCGGCATCGTCCAAGGCGCGACGTTTAAGGATTTACGCAAGGAGTCGGCGCAAGCCCTGGTCGATATCGGTTTCGACGGTTACGCGATCGGCGGGGTCAGCGTTGGCGAGCCGGAGGAAGAGATGTTTCGGGCAGTTGAATCGAGCGAACCGAGCTTGCCTGCCGACAAGCCGCGTTATGCGATGGGGCTCGGGACGCCGCCTCAGTTGCTGGAAATGATCGCGCGCGGTGTCGACATGTTCGACTGCGTGCTGCCAACGCGACTCGCCCGGAACGGGACCGCGTTCACATCGATCGGAACACTGAATCTAAAGAACGCGGAGTTCATCATGGACGCAGGCCCGATCGAAAAAAACTGTGCTTGTTCGACATGCACCGAATTCAGCCGCGGTTACATCCGCCACTTGATCAAGGCGGAAGAGATTCTCGGGCTGCGGCTGATCACGATTCACAATTTACACTTCTATTTAGATCTAATGCGCCAGGCGCGGGAAAAGATCGAGCAAGGGAGGTTCGATGAATTCCGGCGCGAATTTGTGGCCAATTACAAGACACGCGACGTCGTTTAAGGCAGGGACATCGAGCTGCGATGGCCGCGGGCGGTCCGAGCCGGACTCGCGTTTTGGCGCGGCGTCCCTACCAATTCCCGATTGCAGCCTGAGCGTTCAGCATTAAAGTCCGGCTCGCTCATTTCTCCGATGTCGATCCTGATTCCGATTTTGGCTCAAGCTCCGCCCGCAGCGCCGACCCCGGGCCCCGGCGGAGGTATCGGCTTTTTCGTGCCGTTCATTTTCATCTTTATTATTATGTACTTCGTGCTGTTTCGGCCGCAGAAGAAACGGCAGCAGGAACAGCAGCGGTTGATTTCGGCCCTGAAGACCGGCGACAAGGTCGTCACCAACGCCGGAATTCATGGATTGATCGCGAATGTGAAAGAAACGACGGTGATGCTGAAGGTTGCCGATAACGTAAAGATCGAACTGGAAAAATCGGCGATCGCAAACGTCTTAAAAGACGGTTGAGTTGTTGAGAGGTTGAGACGTTGAGATAATTATTGCTACAATGCGCCCGGCCAATCGAACCCCTCAACGCCTTAACTACTCAACCCCTCAACATCCCCAATGACTCCCGCAGCCACATTTTTCGCCGGCATCGGCCTCTTGATCCTGTTCGGGTGGTATTTCGCGACCGATAGCGACAAAATCCGCCGAACCCTCGGAACGGTCCTGACCGTTGCGATCACCGCGCTCTGTCTGGCATCGACCTATCCGCCATTCGACCAAAAGCGCCCGGACGGAACTCTCATTCAGCCTGGCAAAATCCATCTCGGTCTCGATTTGCAAGGTGGCACTTCGTTTTTGATTCGACTCGATCCGGCGATGAGCGCTGAAGGCACAAAACGCCCGATCACAAAATCGATGGTCGACCAGGCGATCGAAGCGATTCGCAAACGGGTCGATCAATTCGGGGTTAGCGAGCCAATCATTACTCCGCAGGGAACTGATCGAATCCTCGTTCAAATCCCAGGTCTTGATGCGGGCAAAATTCAGGAAGCGCGCGATCAACTCTCGCGGGTGGCCAAGCTCGAGTTCCGGCTCGTTTTTAAAGACAATGGCGAGCGGCTTCGCGCGATTGACGAGGGCAAAGAAGTCATTCCACCGGATTACCGCATCGAAACCTACACCATGCACGGTGAAGAGGGCGAAAAGCCGCACGAGGAACGGCTGCTCGTAAAAAAGAAAGCTGATCTCGGCGGCGACCGGGTCCGGGAATCCCACGCCTATTACGGGAACGAAGGTTGGACCGTGCAATTGAAGTTCGACAGCGAAGGCGCGAAAAAATTTGGCGAGATCACCGCAGCAAATAAAGGCTACCGGTTCGCGATTGTGCTCGATGGCGTGATCCAATCGGCGCCGGTGATTCGCGATGCTATCTACGGCGGCGATGCCATCATTAGCGGAAAATTTGGCGAGACCGAGGCACGTGGGCTGGCCAGTGTTCTCGAAAATCCACTCCAAACGCCGGTCAAAATCGAGGAAGAGCGCCAGGTCTCGGCCAGTCTTGGCAGTGATTCTATTAAGAGCGGTATTTATTCCGGTATCGCCGGCTTCGCGTTGGTCGTGATCTTCATGATCATTTATTACCATCTGGTCGGTCTCATTGCCGACATCGCTTTGGCCATCAACTGCATCATGGTGGTCGGCGCCCTTGGCATGTTTAACAGCGTGCTGACGCTTCCCGGTATCGCCGGATTGATTCTCAGCTTGGGCATCGCGGTCGATGCCAACGTGCTGATTTACGAACGCCTCCGGGACGAAATTAAACAGGGCAAAACCCTGCGAACCGCGATTGACACCTCCTATTCCAAAGCTTTCAGCGCGATCTTTGACGCCCACGTCACGCAATTTTTGACTGCGGTGATTTTGTTTTGGCTGGCCAGCGGACCGGTGAAGGGTTTCGCGCTCACCCTGACCATCGGCATCGTGGCTTCGATGTTCTCGTCGCTGCTTGTGACCTACACCTGTTTCTCGTGGGCCTTCGCGGCCAACCTTTTGAAAAAGGTGACAATGCTGCACTTGATTCGCTCGAAGGACTTCGACTTTCTCGGCAACGCCAAGAAGTTCATGCTGATCTCGGGAATCGCGACTGTGGCTTGCCTCGCCGTGCTGTTTGTTCGCGGACAACGCAATCTGGGCGCCGATTTTAGAGGCGGCGACTTGATGGTGCTCTCAGCGGCTCAAAAGCTGACTCCTGACCAGGTTCGCGCCGCCCTGGCCAACACTGGACTTCAGAACAGCACGATCCAATCGGAGAAAGTTGCAAATCGTGACCTCATCGGGATCCGCTCGGATGCCGGAACCGCCGACAAAATTCGGGCTCGATTGCAGGAGGCGCTTCCCGATGCCGGTTTGAAATTCGAACAAACCGACCACGTTGGGGCGCTGGTTGGAAAGGAATTGGCGAGTAAGAGCTCGCTCGCTCTCACTCTCGGCCTCATCGGCATCTTCATTTATGTCAGCATGCGGTTTGGAACCTCGTTCGCGGTCGGCTCATTGGCCGCGCTTGCCCATGACCTCATTATTACTCTCGGGATTTTTGCCCTCAGCGGACGCGAGCTCTCCCTGATCATGGTCGCAGCGATCCTGACCATCGCCGGTTATTCGATTAATGATAAAATCGTCGTGTTCGACCGAATCCGCAGCGGTTTGCGCGATCGCCTGTCTGGAACCGTCGCCCAGGTGATGAATCACTCGATCAACGACACGTTGTCGCGAACGATTCTTACCGGTGGCACAGTTCTGCTGACAGTGCTCGCCCTGTATTTCTTTGGCGGACCGGTGCTCAATGATTTCGCGTTCTCGTTCCTCGTCGGCGTGATCGTCGGTACCTACTCGTCTATCTTCATCGCCTCACCGATTGTGTTGTGGTGGACGCGAGCCCGCGGCAAGGACACCGCATCCCTCAGACGCGAGGTAACCCAGGCCGCAACCAGCGCAAATCCGATCGCCCGTTAGCCAAATCTGGCTCGATTTGACCAGCCTTCGCCAACACTACGGCCGGCAGGCGACGTGGAGGAGACAGCAAAGTGGGTCCGTTTGACAGCAATAGGGTTCGACCCTAAGGTCGGCCTCGCCTCGTAACGCAGGGCTTCCAGCCCAGGCAAATCATGGGGCACAAAATCTGCAGATCCAGGAGTTGATTAAGAATGCCAGAAGTACTCGTTCGCAAAGGTGAGCCAGTTGATCGCGCGCTAAAGCGGCTGAAAAACAAGCTCGACGCCGAGGGGATCCTCGAAGAGGTGCGCCGTCTGCGCGCCTTCGAAACCCCTTCGCAGAAGCATCGACGCAAAATGAAGGCAAACGCGAAGCGCGGCCGGACGAAATTCCGCTTCAATCCGTAGGAATCGACAGGATTAAACGGGATTACTCGGATTTCTCTCCGCAGGAATTCTGCTGATCTTGCAAGATCTTGCCGAGTCTCTGACGCGCTGATCCACATCGACGCTTACTTCGGCCCAATCGATTTCGGGTTTCGTAAAAAACGGGCCAATCCGGCCGGTTTGCGGCAATTCCTATCAAGGGCACACTCTCGACGAACTAGCGGGAGCGTAAATCCTGTCTAGTTTCTGCCCGATGAAGATTTCCGTCGTCATTCCGGTTTTCAACGAACGCGCCACGATTCAGCAGATCGTAAAAGTCGTTCGCGCGGCCGAGGTCGGCGAGATTGAAATCATTGTGGTCGATGATGGGTCGACGGACGGCACTCAACAGGTCCTTAAGGACCAGATCGGATCTCTCGCCAACCAGATCATTTACCAGCCGCGCAACATGGGCAAAGGGGCGGCGTTGAGGGCGGGATTTGCAGCGGCGACCGGCGACATTGTCTTGGTCCAGGACGCCGACCTCGAATACAATCCGGCCGACTATCCCACCCTGCTTGAACCGATCCTGACTGGAAAAGCGGACGCCGTGTTCGGTTCACGATTCATGGGCGGCCGTCCCCACCGGGTATTGTATTTCTGGCACATGGTCGGCAACCGCTTTCTAACCTTGTTGTCGAACATGTTTACGAATCTGAATCTCACCGACGTCGAGACCTGCTACAAAGCGTTTCGATCCGACATCATAAAAAGTCTCGATCTCCGTGAAAATCGTTTCGGATTCGAACCGGAAGTAACGGCGAAGCTAGCCAAAACGAAATGCCGCATTTACGAAGTCGGCATCTCTTACAACGGCCGCACTTACAGCGAAGGCAAAAAAGTGAATTGGAAAGACGGCTTCCACGCCATCTACGCCATTGTGCGTTACAATTTGTTCCCCTGAACTGCTGCCTCGCTAGCGAATCACCGCAGCGCCGCTTGTCTGACTTGCCATCACGAACGGATTGTTGCCCCCGTAATTGCGCCACGGTCCCGGCGGAACATCCGGCACTTCGACGAATTGCCAGTCAGTGACGTCGGTCGATCGTAAGCCAAGATAATCGCGGACGGCGGGTGAAACATCGAGCCCGGCGCCGAAGTTCAGGTTTGGTTTCGGCCGTTCGTTGCCGAATACGTAGTCAAAATCATCAGTCCGAAACGGGCCGCAATCCTCCCACTGGGCATAGCAAATCAAGCTTCCTTTGCGAATGGCGACCCAATGATGTTTGCAAACCGATTGTCCCTGCCCGGAGTAGGCGCGTCTGAACCATGGAATAACCATTGGCGCTTCCGGCTTGAATCCTTCGTGCCCCAGGTCGTTATAAGGCAAAGCAACGTAGAATGGATTTTGTTTCGGAATGAATCCCACCGGAATGTAATTGCGCCGATTCGAAGTTTCCGGCGGATCGAAGCCACCGTAGCTCGCCATCCAGGTTAAATCCCAGGAACTTTGCTGATTCGAGACCGGGTTGTTGGCGCTGGCTGGTTCGCCAACCCAGAACACCGTGGTCACGATGTTGCGTTTCCAAGCGTTCCGGAAATTCATCGGAGTCGGCACGATCGGCGCGACACTCAAAAGCCCCTGGTTGTGCAACCTCATTGTGTAGCGGGCGAAATCGGCGGCCGCAGCGTAGGGTGAACTCGAGGAATCGAAGGCGCCCGCAATAACAATTCCGTTACCAGGCCGCAACGCGAAAAAAACGGCCGCGAATAAGCCAATCCCGACAAGCACGATTGTGCTCGTGAACGCACGACCTCCGCGACGCGCTCCCATGTTTACCAGCATTTCTTATCCAGTAGAACCCGCTACCTCGCAAACGGGAAATTGGACTTTGGTCTCAGTAATTCTATCCACCATCATTCTCTCGAGGCGTAATAACTTTCTTGACGGCGGAAATATCAAGGGGCAAAAGGAGGAGCCGCTGAGGAGAGACGGCATCGTTTTGGAACAAAATCACTTAAAATTTTTGGGTGCCCTGATTTGCACGGCGGCAATGTCAATCTTCGCATCACCTGTTTTCGCCCAGAGCGTATCTACCTCGCCTGAACGCGCCGATGTCCTCCAGCCGCAAACTCAGCCATTCTACGGCGCTTCACCGGACGGATTTGTCGACGGTCACGCCATCGAAACTCCAAATGATCCCGACATTGGTCAGCAGGAACTGGTGAGACCGGAAACGCAATATCAGCCGTTCTCATTTTCGATTGGGACGCCGGTGTTCTACACCTCGAACGTCGCGCTGACGCCCCACAATGAAAAAGGTGACGTGGTTTTCGCGCCGGTGGTGGCGTTCTTTTACGATCCGCAGATCGCCAGGAATTTGTACGCTCACTTGGGCGCGCGTGAACAGGTCTTCTACTACGGCAAATACTCGGCATTCAATTTCGGGAGCCTCGATTGCGAAGCAGGCCTCAGTTATTTTCTGCCCCAGCTCCATGACGTGGTGCTGCGCGCCTGGTATGATTTCAACCGCCTCACTTTGGATGATCGCCTGGGCGATGAATTCTTTTCCGATCATAGAATCATTCTCAACGCCGAGATCCCGTTCCGATTTGGGCGCGCTCAACAAATCACAGTGGGCGCGGACGCGAACCTGAGCGTGGGCGCGGATCACCAATTTCCGCGACGCAACGACTACGAGGAATACATCGCGTATTCGGCGGGCCTGACTCGATCGTTTTCGGTTCAGGCAGTCGGCCGGTTTGTTGTTCGCGATTATCATCAAAACGGACGCAATGACATCAGCGAGATTATTTCAGCTGCCGCGACCTATCGCCTGAACAATCTGCTGTCGATTAGCGCAATCAGTTCCTACGCCCACAACGATTCGAATCAGGATGTGTTTGATTA
>JAJPJU010000008.1 GCA_021324035.1 Spartobacteria bacterium
CGGCGTTCGCATTCTCAAACGTCCCGGTTTCGGCCCCGTCTGCAACTTTTCCTGATAGACCGGCAGGCCGTTACCACTTACTTAACTCCGCTGAACAACTAATCTCCCAAACCCGTCAAATTCGGTGGAGCAATCATGCGAGGAATCATCATCAAATCGATCTCCCCAGAGGACATGCAGAACATGCGACGTCTGCAGGCGGTCGAGGGTTACGTTGATCTTGGCTTGTTCCAGGAAGCCGAAAAAGAACTTCGCGAGCTCGATCCCGCCTGGTACGCGTTGCGTCAAACCCAGGAACTTCAATTGCGTGTCCTCGCCGGCTTGAGCCATTGCGCCTAAAGACCGGCACTTTGCTTTCTCGTCCGGATCGACATTTGCGTTGACCATCGTTACGCCAAAGGAGCATCCTTGGGTGAGCTTCTTCACCACCGCTGCTAGCATGGCTGATACGTTCACCACGGTATCGAGCACCTCGCTCTTCGGGCGAATTCGAGACGCGTTTCTCGGATTCATCATCGGACCACTTCTGCTGGTCGCTGCGGTCATTCTCATCTTTTGGAATGAATCACATTCCGTTCGGGTCCTTAAGAGTTTGAAGGAAGGCGCCGCGAAAGTAGTCGAAGCGGACGAGTTCGACTCCGATAACGATGGCGAACTAGTCCACGTAACCGGAGACACGACAACTGAGCAAACATTGCAAGATCCCGTTTTTGGTGTCACCGCCCAGGGGATCCGACTCAGTCGCAACGTGCAGGTTTATGCATGGACCGAAAAGGAATCGACCAGCAGCTCAACTTCTGCGACCGGAACGAAGACGACAAAGAAGACTTACAGCTACGAAAAGAAATGGGTTTCGTCACTGCCGAACAGCAATCATTTCAAGCAACCCGAGGGACACGAGAACCCAGCCCAGGTGAAATACAAATCGGCTTCATTCCAGGCGGATAACGTTGCGCTCGGCGACTACGCCTTGGATCC
Organism: Spartobacteria bacterium; assembly: GCA_021324035.1. Lineage (GTDB taxonomy): Bacteria > Verrucomicrobiota > Verrucomicrobiia > Chthoniobacterales > UBA10450 > AV40. The sequence continues at coordinate 979 of JAJPJU010000008.1, forward strand.
CGAACTGGTTGGAAAACTAACGAACGAGAAAAGTGTGTCGATCGAGAAGGATTCTTTGAAACTTCCCGATGGTGCGCAGGTGTCGGGTGACACAATCTATATCGGTTCGGACGCCCAAAATAATCCGGCTGTCGGCGATTTGCGGATTGCCGAGAGAATTGTTCCGAATGGACCAGTCAGCGTTGTTGCGGGACAGGGACCAAAAGAACGACTCGCGCCATTTCAAACGCAGGCCGGTGAAACGATCGGCCTCATAGAGCCAGGCAATAAGACAGCCGCGGAAATGTTCGCCAATGCCCGGTCGGCGAATCGGACGTTCACTTGGGTTGCGCGAATTGGCGGACTCCTTTTGCTGCTTTTCGGATTTCTTCTTCTCCTAAGCCCGCTTTCCACCATGAGCTCGATCGTTCCATTCCTCGGTGGAATTTTCGAGGCCGGAGTTTTTCTAATTAGCTTGCTCGCAGCAATTGCGATCTGGGCGCTACTAGTCGCGTTAGCGTGGATGGTAGCACGTCCGCTAATCGGTGGCGCAATGCTGGCGCTCGCGGCAGCCGGAATCTTTCTATTGATCCATCACATTCGCAAGGGCGCAGCCAGGCGTCAGGCCCGGCCCGCATCTGCGCCAGCCTAACCAAGTCCCCACCTTCAATCTTGACCGCGCAATCTGATCGGCCGCAAAATCGCAGTCCTTATGACCGATAATATCACTCCGCCTCCAGCTCCCGCACCCGCTCCCGCAACTCCGGTCGCCGTCGCTCCGGCCAAACGCTACCAAGGGATGGCAATCACGAGTTGGATCCTGCTGATCTTTACCGGTCTGCTCGCAATTGTGCCTCTGCTCGGTTTCGCCAGCGCGCTGATGGTTTGGATCGTAGGACCGTTGGTCATCATCTTCGCGATCGTAATTATGACACGCGGCGGCACCGGCCACGGAATTATCCTCATCATTTTGGCTCTTCTATTATTCCCCTGGTCTTTTCTTGCTCCGGCAATTTCGACGTTGCTGCTCGGAGCTTCGGTCAACGCTCAAGAACAGGCTCAGGAGAAACAGATCATCAATAATCTAAACAAGATTGACGCCGCCAAGACGACTTGGGCGAGCGATACCGGCGCGAGTGCAGGAACTGCAGTCACCATGACTGAGTTGACCAAGTATCTCAACGGACAGGAAATTAAGACCATCGTTGGCGAAACTTACGATCCGCATCCCGTTGGAGAAGCCCCCGCGGCGAAATTGCCCGCGACGAAATCATTGGCGAGTCACAAAGGCGGTGAAGAGATCACTGCGGCTTCGAGTGCAGCACCGACTTCTTCGACGTCACCGGCAGCATCCCCTTCGCCATCGGCGTCGGCGGACGAAGAAGAATAAACTTGCGGTAGCGGGGCTAACTCCGGCCTCTTACGGTCGTTTGGGAGAGTCAGCTTTTTTGTGGGAGTCAGCGGCCTCCCCTTCGCTTTCGTCCCATGTCCAGGTCCCCCGTTCCTCTAGAACAATCTCCTCGCCCTTACTTACGCGTAGCAACCCGTCGTCGCTCAGGAAATAGGTCACGCCTTTGTTTTTGAATATGTAACCAAGAAAACGTCCGGGATTTCCTTCCTTGTCTGTATGATGGAGCGTTTTCCCGGTGAGTTCTACTGATTCGCCGGTCTTCTTGTTCGTGCCGACATATTTCACGTTATCGCATGTCACTTCGCCTTCTTCGCATTTGACCTCGATCGAAATGCTGAAGCTCTTAGTTTCGAGCGTGCCGTTTTGTCCGGCGTGCGCACGTGACAATGTCAAAGCGGCGAGCGCGACGGAGCACCATGCGCTGCTGCGGAATCGAGCGAGTTTCGATCGATTGGATCGCGATAAGATCAAGGGGTCCGAGGCTTCAGCTATCCCTTGTGAAGCTTAATTGAGTTCATCAAAGCGTTGAGCTTGTCCTTTATGTCGGACGGAGCGTCGGCATCCCAGTCGGCAAAAAACACTCCTGCCTTCCCCTCGCCGGCCGGGAAAATGGTAACGAAAAAGTTTACATCGGTGCCTTCCTTCTTGTCTTTGCCGTGCCCGCGCAAAACGGGAAATTTGATCCCGTTGTTTTCGATCGTTTCCTCGGTCGGATCCCCTTCAATCGATCTCAGTTCGCCTTTGAGCAGATCGGCGAGGTCCTTCTTCAAATCGCCTACGTCGCTTTTCGTAACGACCCAACCCGCGACATAAACATGGTTGCCTGGGTCCGTCGCTTCGACACTCTCATCCTCTTTGCTAACTTTTGGGTTCCAATCTGACGGTATGTCGACTGTGTAAGCCGCATTTTCCTCATTCGGAACGGACATCGTGCTGGCAACAGCCGTTGAGGCGAGGCCGGCGATCACAACTGCGAGCGCAAATCTTAAGACGTTGTTCATAACTGAATCGAAGCCTCTTCCAGTCGTCTGCTTCGGTTCAAGCATTTTTTCGACTGAATGCGTTTTAAATTGAAGCGACAATGCACCTTATCTAAACTGAGCGCACTTCCAAAACCTTAAACCAACCCAAAAATAACATGAAAAAGATTTCCCTGATGAAAGCCGCCCTGCTTGCACTCGCACTCACCTCCGCGTTCGTTCTGCCGCGTTTCGCGAAAGCTGAAGACGAATCGGAATACTCCTTCGTTCTTCACAACACGACCAAGGAGAAGATTACCGGACTCATGGTCTCCGAAGACGGCGAGAAATGGGGAAAATTCGATGTCGGCGCCGGACTCAATCCAGGCGAATCGGCGAAGTTCGTTTGGAACAAGGAAACCAACAGCCAGGCCTGCGAACAGTTCGTCAAAGCCGAGTTTGAAGACGGCAAGGAATCGCAACCGGTGAAGCACGACTTTTGCAAGGAAGGCCTCGAACTCGGATTCTAGAACGCAACCCTCGGTAGTTTTTCAAAAGCGGGATGCTCGGCCGGACGTCCCGCTTTTGCTTGTAGGCCGTCTCTGTGAGACGGCGGCGTCTGACACAGACGCCCTACAATTGAG
>JAJPJU010000104.1 GCA_021324035.1 Spartobacteria bacterium
AACTATTTTCAAAGATTCGATCAGTCGCGGGTCGCGGACTGGGAAGAGGGACGTTTTGCCGACGATGCGGAGAAAAGCGAACGAGAGCGTGGAACCCATCGCGATCAGCGCGACGATATCCCACAAGCTGAGATGGATTCCGGTGCCGTGAAGCGCGGGCAACACGACCAGATACATGTCGAGCAGCTGCATCAATAAGGTCCAGCTGGCGACGTAGCAGAGCTGATGAGGGTGTTTCTTGATGGAGCGCAAAAGCAAAATCACAAACGGACCAACAAAGCGGCCAAAGACCAGCAGCATGCTGAGGTACCACCAGGATTCGGTGTTTCGGACCAGGAAGTAATTCGTCTCTTCCGGCATGTTTGCGTACCAGATGAGCATGTACTGGCCGAAACCGATGTAGGCCCAGAAAATGCAGAAGGCCAACATCCATTTTCCCATGATGTGGTAATGCTCGAGCGTAACCACGTTCTGCAGATAACCGGCTTTACGCAGGCCGGTAATCACCAGCACCAGCAAGGCCATCGAGCTGCCGGCCGCGCCGGCGAAAATGTAAACGCCGAACATCGTCGAGAACCAGCGATACTGAAGTCCGAGCAACCAGTCATAGGCGCCGAAAGTCAGGCAAAGCGCGAACAGGGGCAGACTGACAAACGAAACTTTGCGCAGCCAGATCGTGAACTTTGGATTGCCGTCTTTATCCTGCCGGACCGAAAATCTTTTCAGCAGTTGGGATGCAATGATGAAAAAACCGAGGAAAAACACTGCGCGCAAAACAAAAAAGCCCAGATTCAAGTAAGCTCGCTTCGAATCGAGATTTTCCTCGGTTCCGGGCGGAATGTTCATCCAGTCGAACAGTTGGTGCCGCAGAAGAAGGATTGGGATAAAGAAGATCGCAACAACGCCGATCAGAACCGCGATGTTTTCAAGCTGACGGCGCACGACCACCGTCCATTCCGCGTCGACCGCGTAATGCACAATCGTCCAGAAAAAGCAGCCTGCGCAAAGGGTGAAGAAAAACGCGAAGGCAAACAGCCAGGAGTAACTGAATTGCTTCGGATCGATGAATGCTCCCGCTACGCAGAGCGCCAATGCGACGAATGCGATTACAGCGAGTAACAGGGACAGACCGGTAAACCGTCCGCTCTCGAAATATTCGCCCTCAGGTGTTGGCGCGTTGCTTAATCGTTCGCTCATTTCTTTGGCGCCTCCGGTTTGGCCGCTGGTTGGGCCTGGGCTGGTTTGGTCTCAGCCGGTTTATCAAGATCGGCGCGATGCTCCGGCGGAACATCGGCAACCGTCCCGCCCTGGCTGCGTTGCAACGCGCGGAGATAAGCGATGATCGCCCACCGGTCAGAGACCAGGAGGGTTGGTCCGTAGGCCATCATCGTGTTCTTCCCATTCGTAATGGTGTTGAAAATCTCGCCGTCGGCCATTTTGCGAATGCGATCGTCCTGCAACGTCACCACGGTGGCGAGGCCGTACTGTTTTGTGATGCCGTTGCCGGCGGCGGTTGCGCCGTGACACATCGCGCAGGTGATATTGAAACGTTGCTGGCCGCGCTGAATTAATTCGGGGGTCACCGGAACTGGAATACCCGTCCCCCAATTGTTGCCCATCTTGCCGGTATCGGCGTAATCCGTACCCACACTGAATCCGCGCGGCATCATCTCCGCGCCGGCAGCCGGCGGATTCGTTTCCGGCTTCGGCATTTCATAACCGATCGGCACGGTTCCTTTGATCGGCAGACGGGGACCGCGGCCGTCCGCGAAAAATTTCAACGGCGATTGCGCTCGCACTTTCATCTGGCGAACCATGTCAGGAAAAAGTTCCCACGGCTCGTTAGTCGTTTTTTCTCCGCGGAACCCCAGCACCGCCACACCGGCGAGCGTCAGCAACAGAGAAATTAGAAGGAAGCCGCGTAACATATCAGTCCTCGTGCACGATGGTTATATGTTGGCCGCCGCTTCGTTCGAGTAATTCGCGGGCTTCGACTTCGGTAAAACGCGGATCGCGCGCTTCGATCACCAGGAAAAATCCGTCATTGCTCGCGCGAGCGAAACGGTCCCAGTTAAAAATTGGATGATGCGGTCGCGGCAGGCCGTTCATGATCAATACGGCGAAAAACGCTGCGAACGCGGAGAACAGCACCGTCAGCTCAAACATGATCGGGAAGAAGGCCGGCACGACTTTCCAGTCATAAGGTTTGCCATGCACGATCAAGGGATACAGTCCCCAGGACGAGCCGAATTCGATGAACATGGCGGTCGAGATTCCCAAAATTCCTCCGATCAATACCACGGCGCTCAACCACGATTTTCCGAGGCCCATGGCGTCATCCATTCCGTGGATTGGAAACGGCGAATGGACATCCCAGCGTTTAAAGCCGGCGTCACGGACCATTTTCGCAGCCTCATAAAGGGCGGGCGCACTCGGATACTCCGCCGCCATTGCGTAAACTTCGTGACCGTAAGGCGTTCTCATGTGCGCTCCATTCCTCCAGCTTGAACCGGATGATGGTCCATCGGGCCGTGTGCGTGCGGATCGGCTTCAGGCAAAACGATTTTCACCTCCGACATTGCGATCATGGGCAGGAAGCGAATGAACAACAGGAACAACGAAGTGAAGATTCCAAGCGTGCCGATGAACGTCCAAATGTCGACCCAAGTTGGGATGAACAATCCCCACGACGACGGAAGGAAATCGCGATGCAAACCGCCAACGATGATGATGAATCGCTCGAACCACATGCCGGCGTTCACGCACATGCAGACGAAATACACGACGAGGATGTTGCGCCGGCACCATCTAAACCAGAAAAGTTGCGGCGAAAGCACGTTGCAGAACAACATGCCGGTCCACCAGTACCACCAATACGGCCCGAGGATGCGGTTCCAGAACGCGAACCGCTCCCACGAGTTGCCGCTATACCAGGCCACGAAAAATTCCATTCCGTAGGCGTAGGTCACGAACGAGCCGGTCAACAAAATGATCTTGGCCATTTTGTCGATGTGTTGCGGAGTGATGATGTCGTGCAGTTTGAAAATCGACCGCGCCGGAATCAGCAACGTCAGCACCATCGCGAATCCGCCGAAAATCGCCCCGGCCACGAAGTAAGGCGGAAAGATTGTGGTATGCCACGTGGGCAGGATTGATGACGCGAAGTCGAATGACACCACGCTGTGCACCGACAACACCAGTGGCGTGGAAAGTCCCGCCAAAAGCAGATACGCCATTTCGTAATGGCGCCAGTTGCGATTCGATCCGCGCCAGCCACACGCGAACACTCCGAATAAGAACTTTTTAATCTTCGTGGTCGCGCGATCCCGCAAGGTCGCCAAATCCGGAATCAATCCGGTGTACCAAAACAGGACCGACACTGTAAAATATGTGGAGACGGCAAACACGTCCCACATCAACGGACTGCGGAAGTTTTGCCAGATCCCGTAGTTGTTCGGAATTGGCGCGAGATACCACGCCATCCAGACCCGGCCGACGTGAATGCCCGGGAAAATCGCCGCGCACATCACCGCGAACAAAGTCATCGCTTCCGCCGAACGGTTGATCGACGTCCGCCACTTTTGTCGCAACAAATACAAAATGGCCGAAATCAAGGTGCCCGCATGTCCGATACCGATCCAAAACACGAAGTTGGTGATGTCCCAGGCCCATCCAACTGGAACGTTGTTCCCCCACACGCCAACGCCGGTCGAAATTTGATAGCCCAAACAGAACAAACCGAACATGGCGATACTGGCAGTGATCGTGAAACAAACCCACCACCAGCGCGGGGCCCGGTCTTCCACCACGCCCGAGATACGTTCGGTGATCCAACTGAAATTCCGGCGATTCAATACCAGCGGCACGCGGGCGAGCGGGCGGTCGACAGTTGTCGCCGCTTCGCCTCGGATCACATCCGGTGCTGTGGGAGTATCGTCCATCACGCCTTCTTTTCCTCCGGGCTGGCTACGCCAATGTTTCCGGCGTCCGGCATTTTAGGATTCGGATTCCGAAGCCGCGCCAGATAACTCGTG
>JAJPJU010000120.1 GCA_021324035.1 Spartobacteria bacterium
ACCTGCTCAGCTGGAAAATCGCGCCCGCTATCGCAGTCGGAAATACCGCGATCGCGAAACCAAGCGAGCTCACGCCGATGACGGCCTTCTTATTGTGTGAAGCTTGCGTCGAAGCGGGATTGCCCGCCGGTGTTCTGAATATTGTTCACGGAACCGGATCCAACGTGGGCGCTGCGATCACGGCGCATCCGAAGATCACGACGATTTCGTTTACGGGCGGAACTGTGACCGGCAAGAAAGTTGCCGAAGCTTGCGCGCCATTATTCAAGAAAGTTTCGCTCGAGCTCGGCGGGAAAAACCCGAACATTATTTTCGCGGACGCCGACCTCGACGCCGCCATTGCCGGGAGTGTGCGCTCATCGTTCGCCAACCAGGGACAGGTTTGCTTGTGTGGTTCGCGTGTTTTTGTCGAGAAGCCGATCTACCAACAATTCGTCGATCGCTTCATTAAGAAAACATCACAATTGAAACAAGGCGATCCGCTAGACGAAAAAACTGAACAAGGCGCGATCGTCAACCAGGCGCAGCTCGATAAGATTAAATTCTACGTCGATCTGGCGCAGAAAGAAGGCGGCAAGATCGCGCTCGGTGGCAAAGCTCCGGACTCAATTAGCGAACGCACCCGTGGCGGTTATTTCTTTTCCCCGACCGTCATCGTCGATCTTCCGGTCGCATGCCGGACAAATCGCGAAGAAATCTTTGGTCCGGTCGTTACCATCACGCCGTTCGACACCGAAGACGAAGTCATTCGTTATGCCAATGACGTCGATTACGGACTGTCATCGAGCGTCTGGACCCAAAATCTTTCGCGCGCCCATCGAGTCGCCGAACAAATTCACACCGGAACGGTTTGGGTAAACTGCTGGCTGGTCCGCGATCTCCGGGTTCCCTTCGGCGGCATGAAAGCGAGCGGTGTCGGCCGGGAAGGCGGAACCGAGGCATTACATTTCTTCACCGAGGCAAAGAATGTTTGTATCGCGAAATAGCTAGCGATTGGCTCACCACCACATGCGGTGATAGCCCCAGGCGCCGTACCAACGGCCGCCGTACCGGTACTCCATTGCCGAGGCCATGTAATAATCCTGCGCAATCCGTTGCTGGACGCAGAGCTCTTTGTAGCGCTGATATTCGGCTTCGTGACCGACATAAACCAGTCCGGCCGACTCGTCTTTGAAGGCATAAATGGTCTTGTTACCCTTGCTGATCCGTTCGACGTGGTTCGCCGGCATCTCGGCATAGACATCCTTTTGCATCTTCGTTGTCGGCGTCATCGAGTGGAATCCAGCGGCCGATAACAGTGATTTGGTGTTAGTCGCTTCCATTTCCGCACAGCTCGCGAAAAAGAAAACGGTCGCAACCGCGGCAAAGAGAATGCCGCCGATCGAAATGAATTTTTTCAGGTTCATGAATTTTCCTCCGGCATCACAATGGCCTAACAAGCCTGAGCCAGGCCATAAGACTTAGGTCCCATCGATTCACCGCTGCCACCAAGAGAGGATAGGTATGTCATTCGACACCTATGAACGAAGGGACAGTAATACATCACGAGAAACCGAAGAAATGGTTGGAACCGGTGACCGCGCTGATCATGGCCCTGGCAACGGTCGGCACAGCGTGGTGCTCTTATGAATCAGCGGCCTGGACGCGGCAAAGCAACCGGCGAATGAACGAGTTCAATTCATTCGAAAGACAAGCGGGCGTTCTCAATCTTCGAGGAATGCAGACTGCAACCATCCACGTCGCCATGTTTATGGAAGTACTGGCCGCGCAGCAGGCCGGAAATCAAAAGCTGGCCGACTTCTACGTCGAACGTTTCCCGCAAGACGTGCGAAAGGCTTACGATGCCTGGATTGCGCAGCACCCATTCGAAAATCCGAACGCTGATCCGCATCCATTTGTCCCGAATCTTTATCAGGTTCAGGGCACGGGCGAAGCCGCCGAATCCATGACCAATGCTGAAAAGAAAGTTCAGGAAGCGCGAAAGGCCGGCAACATCTCCGGCCAGTATTTGGCCAACACAGTTCTGTTTGCCGCCGTCCTCTTCTTTGCCAACGCCGCCGGCAAATTTGTCCAACGACGCGTCCGAGTGGTTTCGTTCCTTTTTGCAATCGCGGTTTTTGCCTTCGCAGTCACGCGAATCGTAATGCTTCCCCGTTGACGGATTTTTCTTAGCGAGCGGTCTGTCCGACAGCGGTTGCCGTATTCGGCGACGGCGGCAGCAAATAGAGCGTCGTCGCGAACATTAGATAAACGATCAGAACGAGAACGCCGACAAACCAGGCGGAACGACCCGAATTAGTGACCAGCGCGGCCGTCAAAGTAGAGAACAGAATCATCACAACCGCCCCGGGCCAGAAGCTCAGGTCCATTGGCGCTGGTCCGATGACGAAACTCAACAGAACCAGAACCGGCGCGACGAACAGAGCGATCTGGGCTGCGCTACCCAGCGCAATGCCGACACTGAGATCGAGGTGATTTTTGCGAGCAGCCGAAAACGCGGCCGCCATTTCCGCGGCTGCACCGACCAAAGCCACCACAATGAATCCGACGAAGGCTGGCGTCATTCCAAACGCGACGGCAGCCTGCTGGACTGAACCGACGAAAATCTCGCTGACCAGAGCGACGAAAATCGTGACTCCGGCAAGCGTGCCCAGGGCCAGTCCAATTGGCCAGGTTTCTTCAGTGTGCTCCGATTCTCCGGCAAATAATTCCCGATGTGTTTTAAGCGAAAAGAAAAGCCCCAGACCATAGGCAATCAGAAGCAAAATCGACAGCGCGATACTGAGATCCTGAGTAAAACGCGCAGGGCGCGAGGATTCCTGCGCGCCCAGAAAAGATGGAATCAAAAGCGCGAGCGTCGCCAGAAAAAGCAGTCCAGCCTGAAGCCGGGCTCCGACTCGATTGTATTCCTGCACGTGATACCGGAATCCTCCGAGCAGGAAGGACGCTCCGAGCATGAACAGCGTATTGGTGACGATTGCACCGGCGATGGAAGCCTTGACCAGCATGTATTGTCCGGCTTGCAATGCGACAATGGCAATGACGAGCTCGGTGAGATTTCCGAGCGTGGCGTTGAGCAAACCGCCGACTGAGTCTCCGGTCTTGGCTGCGACTGATTCCGTAGCGTGACTTAGAAGCAGAGCCAGCGGCAGAATCGCGAGCACCGAAAGCACGAACAAGAAAGTGTGCGCGTCAGGCTTCAGCTTCTCCATCACCAGCACTATTGGAACAAATATGAGCAACCAAAGCAGACGATTGCGCCGGATTTCCTGAAGAAGCAGCTTCACAATTGAGAAGCCATTCTGCTCAAACCGACACGACCTGAGAATAAGACCAAAGTCTAATGGCTTGGGAATCGGCCGATCGGTTAAATGATAACTAACAGAATTAAGGTCTATGCCATTCGAAAAATTCGACCTGGAGAATCTCAACAAGGAGCGGCGCAAGGCGATCGCTAAATCGATCCGCACCATTAACGCGGACGAGCTAAAAAAAACCGGCGAAGAAATCTTCCATTACGCGGACGATCCTTGGCGTGAGGCTTTCTTTGGATTCATCGACGAAAATCCGGGCGCGACCTTTCATCACGCGGTCACCAGCGACGGAGTGAATGTCATTTACTGCCGCGACAAAGATAAGGGGATGTGGTTTTTGCCCGGCAGCGGAATGGGACCGTTGCAAGAAAGAGGGCGAAAAGTGATGAAGGAGATGATCGCGGGCGTTCATTAGACCTCGACTTCGCCCGCCATCCGGCATCGACAATGAGCGATCCGACTAAACCTTTCGGGCAATCCGACATCGTCCGCTTGAATGATGAAGATGCGACGGTGGCACTCCTCGAGCGCGCGGTAACCGGGCTCTGGGATGTGGTGAACGAGCTAACGCGACTTCGCCGGACCACGAGACAAAATTATCGAGTGACTATTTTCGGTTCGGCCCGGCTGCGGCCGGGCTCGTTTGCCTACGAAAGTGTGAAGAAGCTTGCCGCCGAGCTGACGAAGATGGGCTGCGATATTATCAGTGGAGGCGGCCCCGGAATCATGCAGGCAGCTAATGAAGGCGCCTACTCGGCGGACCCTGAAGCATTGCAGCGCTCGGTTGGAATTCGGGTGGAGCTTCCCTTCGAGCAGAAAGTGAATCCATTCGTGGGTCTAGCCTACGAGCACCGCACTTTCTTCTCGCGCTTGCACCATTTCATGATCGCGTCGGACGCGTTCGTCGTTGTTCCAGGTGGAATCGGCACTCTACTGGAAATGTCGCTCGCCTGGCAGTTGCTCCAGGTGCGGAAACTCTATAACACTCCACTGATCCTGGTCGGAAAGATGTGGACGGAGCTGGTCGACTGGGGCCGGCGCGAAATGTTGAAGAAAGATAACGAGCTCGCGAACGAACTTGTTTTCACGATTCCACATTGTGTGAACACAATTGAGGAAACAGTTGCCTTAATTCGCGAAAATCGGGCGACGTGGCTCGCTGCTCAGGCAAGTCCTAGTCCGGATGGAACCGTGTGATTTTCGATCCCTGCAGACCCATTCCGGCCATTAATCCACGCTGATCAAACGTAAAAACGTAAACTCCTTTGCGGACCGAACTCGTGGTGAAACTGCGGGCCATGCCTTCGTCAACGATGACAACACTTGGGCCCGTCCCAAATTCCCATCCGTCACTCTTCTCAAGATAATTCAGGTCGCCGTCGTTCATGAAGAACATGGCGTAACCAAATTTTTGCACGCCTGCCTGCAAGCCATAGGACGCTGCTGTTGTCCGATAGTATCCGATCGCTCGACCATGTGACAAAAGTGCGCCCTTTCCGTGTTGCGCGCCCAGAACAAAACCGGCTTTCACAATTTCCGGAAACACCAAAATTGCGACGGCTGACGATCGGAGATTGGCCGCGGCGTGATTATTCGCGCAAAGCTGGCTCAATGCGCGGCGCGATTTCTGGCTAAGTTCGGCCGCGGTCTGTGCGCCGACCGCTGCTGCAAACATGAGGGAAAGTGCTGCGGTAAAAAGAATAACCGACTTCGAATAATAAAGCATAGCAGTCGGCTAGTGCTCCTAGCTAAATTTCTTAATTAAGATCGTCTAAGCGGGTGTGGTCTTTGGACGTCCGAGGAGCGTTACCAATCTCTTGCTCCGTGAATTTTTGCGACTTTTTCTAATTAAATTTAGCCGAGACGAGCGAGCTTTCGGTTTGCGGTAAACTAATGGCAGAATTATCGCGGGCGCACCAGCGACGACGGTGGCGCCAGCAATGAGCGCGATGAGTTTGATGTTCTTCATAATATGTGGAGTGCCTTTCATGGTTCCTTGACCCTGACAATTCCAGATTCGGCTGCATTCGCATATTGGACTAAAGTCCAATGTCCGTTTTTTCTGACGGCCTGGCGCCTTAAGCGCCGGTTCGGGCAGCAATGATGTTGCCGCGCTAGCTTTGGATCATCAACGATTCAACGGGAACACCCAGCCATTCAGCAGCGGCTTCCGCTTTGTCGAAAAGTCTCGCGTGCAACGACGAGTGATCGGTTAGCAGCGCGTGCAATTTGAAGTAGTGGGTGAAGCCTGGGTCCTGGACCAGAAACGCGGATCTAATCTCAGATCTTCCCCGACGAGAGATCCGCCGATAAAGCGCTACATGGAAGACATAGCGAAAGTTTAGATCGACAGCCTTCAGATCAGTAGTGTCGATGAAGCGAAGCTTATTTGCGTCCGACTTGGCTTCTTCATCTCTGATAAAAGCGATGATCTTATTAACTACTTTTTCGTTCAGAAGCCCGCTCGGCTTCCACAGCAGAAGTTCTGGGCTTGATGCAAGGTGAACGCCTTCGGGGAGCTTCATTGACGGCATAGACGCTAATCATTGGCCAGATGGAGTTTTAAAATGCGATCCAGCTCGGCGATGGTTTGGGGAAGGCCAGTTGATCCGTGCGGACCCGGGACAATCTTTTCCGATCTCGCGCCATCGAGGTGAGAACTCCAGTAGGCAACAACACCGTCGCTGCTGTTAGGCGAATCTCCCCTTCCCCGGTCGCCGATTATCGAATGATACGGAACCTTGATCGGAGCGCTGTTGATCACCGGCAACGCCGGACTCGAGGGCTTCAGACCCCATACGCTGTTGGGAAGACGTTTTGAGCTTCCGGTTAATTTAACCAGTTCTGAACTCGTAAATGAGTTCCGGAGGTTAGAGGCGAGCGTGCTTGGAAGAGTAATTAAACTGATCCCCAGTTTGCCCAAGCCACCGCTGGCCAAATCGCTCCCACGATGTGGAGTACAAATGAAAATCACTCGCTTGATCCGAGGATTCGGCCGAAACGTCGTCGAGCGCACGACCAAACTATCGCTGCGTTCGTTGCTAAAAATAGTCTTGGCTAAATCTCGGGTCTGTTTCTCCCACGTCGCGCGCGAAAGCGTGATGACCTGATCATGCGTCAGCATGCCACCCATGCTGTGGCCGATCACAACGTACGGTTTGTGATTTGGATAAGTTCTGTCGACTTGATCTAACGCTTCTCGCAATTGAAGTGCGGAATAGAGAATCGGATTGCCCGTAGTGTAGGCGAAGACCCAAAATTGATAACGCTTGCGGATCTCCGGGTCGGCCTGCAATCCGTTCATAGTCTCCACCCAGGTAAACGGCGTTGAAAAAAGACCATGGACGAAAACGATCGGGATCCGATCGGGATCGTAGGGTTGTAGAAAATAGAGCCCGGTTTTCTCCGCGTAATGACTGCCGCGGAATCCTGCCATCAATCCAACGAACATTAAGTTTGCTGGCGGTTGGTAGTAACTAAGTGGGGCCGAGAAATCGGCCGCCAGCGGCCGCACTTTTCCCTCAACCGCAGCAGTTGGCTGTTTCGCGGGACGCCGCAATGCCAGCGTTGCTTCGTTTCCTTTAAAATCCAGCGTTGAAGTGACTGGCGCGGTAACTCCTTTGAATGTCGCGAAATTTTCCCGTGGATTAAGCTGGCGGACCCCCACGAGCGAGCCACCAACACCGCTCTGATGATTTTCCTTCTTGATCAGTTTTTCTTTGATCTGAGCTGAAGGGACGAAGAAAGTGAAATAATTGGGCGACCAAACTGCGTATTCAGCAGGCTGAATACGCAGATGGTAGGTCGCGTTATTCGCGGTAAGTGTGAGTGGATGATTCCATAAACGTCCGCCATCCTCCGAGCGCAAGAGGACCGTCAGCTCGGTGGACGCAGCGTTGTAAGTGTTGCGGGTAAATGTCGGCTGCGTTCCCGATCCCAACTCCGGCGCGGTGAGCGCAGCGGCTTGCAAGTAATCTGCCGCGCGAACTTCAAGCGAGAGTTGCGTCGATCTCGCCGCGCGCAGACTTTTCGCGGCAGCGATCTCCTGGGGCGAGCCAACTGGGTGGGTCGCGCAACTTGCCAGGAAAACTGCACTAGTAATCGCGGCAGCAAACCGGAATCGTTTCCGAATATGTCTTAGATCAGGAAACATTGGACTGGAGAATCGATGTTAATTTGGGAGATTGGTGGCCGATTCGAAATGGGACGAAAGTCCTATCCGCGAAGGCGGCTATTCGGCTACTTCTGACTACTAAAACCGGGCAGGCCTTCACGGATTCGACGCGAAAAATCCGGATCCTGGTTTGTAGCTTGAGCGCGTTCGTTGATTAGGCTTCGTTGCTTGAGCTCAGTGAAGGAGAGACCGCCGGCGGCGATGAGATGACGCTCATATAATAGTTCGTCGCCTTTTCCGTTCACAAGAATGCGCCAATCCCATGGCGTATGCTCGTCAGTTGGATGTTGGGCCCGAATGCTGGTGGTGCAATTGGTTGTAGCTGCGTTGTACCAGCGGGGCCTGGTGTGCAACGCGTTAAGTGTGCCAAGGTATTCGAGAAACCGTTCCCGCGCCTGCGCAGGCGATGCTAGCATCCGGTAAAGATGAACATCCTCACCGTGACGATAATTTGTTCGCAAACGAATCACGTCGCGTTCATCTGCGCAGATGTAAATCAGTTCAT
>JAJPJU010000129.1 GCA_021324035.1 Spartobacteria bacterium
GTTTTTCCCGCGGCCGGAAATTTTTTCAGTCCAAATTCCGTTCGCGCCGTTTTGCCGGTGCCGTTTTCAAGCGCGTCAACCAGACACGAATGAACTTCGTAGGCGGTCTCGGGTTTAATCACGCTCTGCTTTTTGGTTTCACGTTGGGCGTTCCAGACGGTGCCGTCTTTCTCCTCGATCTTTTCCAGTATGTGAGGAGCGGTCGCGCGCCATCCGCCGTTCGGGAAAATCGTGTAGGCGAGAGCGAGTTCGGTTAACGTGACCTCGCTGGTGCCAAGGAACGTTGCCGGGTAAGGCCGAAGAGTCGAGCGAATGCCTGCGTTTTTACACAGTTGGAGGACGTCATCGAGTCCGGCGTCCATTCCGATTCGTACCGTCGCGCCATTCTTCGATTTGGCGAGCGCCTGCCGCGCTGTCATGGCGCCTTCGTAACGATTGTCGGCATTCTCCGGCCCCCACTCACCAAGAATTCCCGTCATTCCGCCGATCATCACGGCGCGATTATCCAGTGGAGAATCTTCCACCAATGAGCCGGGATACATTCCCTGTTCAAATGCGGTGGCGTACACAAATGGCAACATCGCCGTGCCGGCGGGACGCTTCGCCTGCAGCGCGCGATCGTATTGGTTGTGCTCAAAGTCGCGCCCACCGACCAAAACCAGAATGCCGCCGGTTTCGTTGTCGATTCCGACGACTGCGCCCTGCAAATAATCCGGGGCGGGCTGGGCGGAAGCGGTTCCGTTCGATTTTGCCTGTTTAAATCGCGCCGCGTACTCGGCGTAGGTTTGGTGGTCGTAACCCGGATGCAGTTCGGCTTTAGCCAAACTTGTGCGCAATGATTCTTCGGCAATTTTCTGCAATTCGCCGTCAATCGTTGTGTGAATCTTGAAACCTTCGTTCATGGCGCGGCCCCACCCGACGGCGTTGATCACCTGCTGACGGATGTAATCGACCGCGTAATTCTGGCCCTGTGCGTTTTGCCGGTTCCCGATGACTAATTCGCGTCCCTGTGCTTCCGCACATTTTACGGCGTCGATGAAACCCTGTTCGCGCATTCGGGTGAGCGCATAATTTCGCGCTTCGCGTGACCCGGCCTTGTCACTCCACGGCGAAAGCCGATTCGGGCTCTTAATCAATCCTGCAAGGGTCGCGCATTCTTCAAGAGTCATCTCGCGGGCCGGTTTGCCGAAATAACCCCGCGCCGCCGCTTCAGCGCCGTAAAGCCCGCCACCGAAATAAATCCGGTTCAGGTAAAGCTCCATGATCTTTTGCTTGTTGAAATTGTCCTCGATACGTCGGGCCAGAAAAATTTCCACCAACTTGCGGCGAAACGTTCTTCCTTTGAGCGCAAAACTGTTGCGAGCGACCTGCTGCGTAATGGTGCTGGCGCCCTGGCGAACCCTGCCGGCGGTGAGGTTTTTCAAAGTAGCGCGCAAAATCCCCCCAAGCGAGTAGCCGTGATGTTGGTAAAAGCCTGCGTCTTCAACCGCGACTACCGCATTCACCAGATCGTGCGGGATCTGGTCGTATGGAATTGTCTGCCGATTCTCGACGTAGATTTGTCCGAAAATCTTGCCGTTGCGATCGAGAATAACGCTGGCCGATTCCATTTGCTCCATTTTGCTCAAATCGAACACGGCAGCCTGGTTCTTGAGATCGGCCACGATCATCGAGACGTAGATGGCAAAGCCGCCGAGGACGAAAGCCATGACCGTGATCGGCACATAAAATTCCGGCCGCTTGTACCACGGCTCGCGGAAATAAAATCCCGGAGGCGGACTTAGATAATTTCTGCTTTTCACGGCGAAAGGGGCGACAACTTAGGCGTCAAACGCCGAACACTCAACGTCCAACATCCAGTTTGACTCCGCATTCGGCTGCGGACGTTCGCCGCCTGTCGGGCCGTGGGCCTTGCGCAGGCGGATTCGGCATTCGACGTTTTCCGATTGGACAACGAACTCGCAAGATTGATTCGCGAAAAGATCGCAGCTGATGGGCCTCAACCATTTGCCTGGTTCATGGAACAGGCCCTTTATCATCCCGAACACGGTTATTATTCATCCGATCGCGCGGCAATTGGACGCCGCGGTGATTATTTCACCAATGTCAGCGTTGGCCCGCTGTTCGGACACTTGCTGGCTCTTCAATTCGCCGAAATTTGGCAACGAATGGGAAAGCCCGAGAATTTTTTGATCGTCGAACAAGGCGCACACCACGGCCACTTCGCGCGAGACGTTTTTGAGTCGCTGCGACGGGAATTGTCCAACTTCTACGACGCCGCTCGTTACGTAATCGTTGAGCCGTTTGAAAAATTGCAGGAGCGGCAATCGAAAACACTCGATGAATTTCGCGATCGAGTGCAATGGCGAAAATCTCTGGATCATCTTGAATCGTTCGCCGGTATTCATTTTTCCAATGAGCTGCTGGATGCAATGCCGGTTAATTTGCGGGACAAGCAAGTAGGCCTTCAGGGCGAACGATTCGTCTTCGTCGATTCTCCGGCGGACGCGTCGCCAAATCGGTCACAGCTGAATTGGATCGAAAAGGTGGCAGCCAAATTGAACCGCGGTTTCGTTCTGGCGATCGACTACGGATTTGCCGGAGCGGACTTTCGCGAAACCGTTCAGGTTCGCGGGCGACATAGGCTTCTCGATTCGCCGTTTGAAGAAATTGGAAATGTGGACATCACCGCGCATGTGAATTGGTCCGATATCGCGAGCGCGGCGCTGGCAAATGATCTTCGCCTCGCCGGCTTTACCGATCAGCATCATTTTCTCACCGGGATTCTGTCGGTGTTCCCGGAAACGATCACGGACGACAAATCCAGGCGCGCCTTACAAACCCTGCTTCATCCCGAAATGCTCGGTCGGAGTTTCCAAGTACTTGCCTTTGCGAAAGATACGGATATTTCGACACCGCTCAGTGGATTCAAGTTTGCCCGTGATGCCCGGACGGAACTTGGGATTTGAGACCCGTATGCCGTCGCGGAAATTTGCATCCGTGGCGATTCCACCTAACTTCCCACTCCCTTAACGGACAAAATTATGGCCGACGCCGCCAACAAATATCCTGAAAACGCAGCCGGTAAATTTTACGTGGATGAGCAATGCATCGACTGCGATCTCTGCCGCGAGACGGCGCCAGCCAATTTCAAGCGCAACGACGATGGGGGCCACTCCTACGTCTACAAGCAACCTGAATCGCCTGAAGAAGAAGGTCTTTGCAAGGAAGCGATGGAAGGTTGCCCAGTCGAAGCGATCGGGAACGACGGCGCGTAAATTTCGACGGCTGTTTTCAGCCGCGATTTCCAAAAGCCCCGAGCGGGGTACATTCCAGAAGTGGGATTCATTTTCACCATCATCGGGTTGATGGTTTCGCTGGATATCATCTGGTGGATCGTTCTCGCTCGGCTCGCGAATCATGGATCCGCGCGGATCGTGGTTTCGATCTTCATGGCCGCAATGATGATCGGCTTGATTGGGATCATCGCAGCCCGGATGTCCCGGGCCGGTTGGGACCGGGTGGTCCCGAAGTTTGCGGTGTCGGCGATTTTCATCTGGCATTTCATCGGCCTTGGTTTGCTCACCGCGATCGGCCTGCTCCTGGTTCCGATTTTGCTGGGGCAAAAATTTATTTCAGCGCGCGCGCCCTCCAAAACAAAACAATCGGTTAAATCGAACGCCTGGAGCCGCCGCGATTTTTTGCGATTTAGCGGCGCCTTGTTGCCGCCGGTTGTCACGATCGGGCTGACCGGAGTCGCGATGTATCAGTTGAATCAGGTTCGCATCCGTCGCTTCGTTTTGCCGATTGCGGGCCTTCCGGGCGATCTGGATGGAATGACCATCGCGCAGGTGAGCGACATGCACGTCGGGCGATTTACCAAAGGCGAAGTTCTCGAGAAAACTGTGCGCCTTGTGAACGATCTGCGCGCCGATCTCGTATTGCTCACCGGCGACTTGATCAACGACGCGTTGGCTGATCTCGACGCCGGTCTGGAATTAACGCGGCGAATGGAAGCACGCTTCGGCGTTGCAATCATCGAAGGCAATCACGATTTGATCGAGAATCCTCGCGAATTTGAAAGTCGCGTTCGCGCGTCAGGGATTTCGTTTCTTCTCGATGAATCGATAATCGTAAACGTTCGCGGATTTCCGGTGCAACTTCTCGGCCTGCGCTGGACTCGTGTCTACGGCGAACGTCGCGACGCTGCGATCGGAGCCGAGGTGAAAAAGTTGCTCGAGCAGCAAAACCCGGACGCGTTTCCGATTTTGTTGGCCCACCATCCGCATGCGTTCGATGCCGCGGCCGAGGCGCAAATGCCGCTCACGCTTTCGGGTCACACCCATGGCGGACAGTTGATGTTGAACGAACAACTCGGATTTGGTCCCGCGTTGTTCCGGTATTGGTCCGGACTTTACGAACGGGGCGCGAGCAAGCTCATTGTCTCGAACGGCGTCGGGAATTGGTTTCCCTTGCGCGTGAATGCGCCGGCGGAAATCATCCACCTGACGTTACGTCGGACCTGACGACTACAACGACGGCCGGTTCGCGAAGAATCGCGGATCAATCGGTCCCTCGTCGTACCAGTAACTCGAACGAAGTCTGGACGCGGCCCGCATTGGCCTCGAGATGGCGCCATGCGCTGGAGCGGCCGGGGTGCGGTTTGTGATTATTGCGCGATTCGCCAAAGCAGAATTGCCCACCTGATATTTGTGTCCGCCCCCGTAGCCATAAAACGCGATGTAGGTCTGGCGGTTCCGCAATTTAATCGCGGCGTTCCAATTGAAGGTCGGATCCAACAGCAACGTGCCAATCTTTGTTTGCCACTCCACCCACGCGTGAGTGAGTGAATCGGTCGCGCGGCGTTTTCCGATCACCAGACGCAAGTTGGTTGCGCCGTTTGCTTGCATCCAATCGTAAAGGACGACCGCTTTCCCTTTGCAATCGCCGACCTGGTCAAGTTCAACTTCGACCGGCGTTTTCCATTCCGGTGAATAGCGATAAGGCATCGCGCGCAGTTCGATCATCCACTGGTTGACCGCGGCGAGCGAAGGGCCGTACACACTGTACATCGACGGAGCCGTAAGAGTCGGTTGAACTCGTTCCATTTGCCGGTCGTAGGGCGTGGAACCGACTTCGAAGAAGGTCGATTGCGCGAGACCGGCAAACGTCGATCCGAAAGTGATGACGACGAGGCAAAAGATTGTCTTAAGGAGAGAGATCATGGCAGGTGCCATGACCTAAAGCACTGACTGTACCCCGCTTGTGTTACGAACTTGTCGATTCGGGCGACGCGACCGGAGTTGGCGCAGCGGCCGCCGCCGCTTTTGCAGCCGCGGCTTTGGCCGCTGCTTCAGCGGCAGCCTTCTTCTTTGCTTCCGCAACGGCTGCAGCATCAGCCAGGTTTTTGTCTACCGCCGCGGCTTCGACCGGATGGATCTTGTGATAGTAATCGTTCGACTTCGACAGTTGCTCTTTGCGAAATAGCAGATTGTCGAAGCGCTCGCGCTTACTGAGTTCAAAATCCTTGTCCATCTTGATCGCTTCGAATGGACAAACTTCGACGCAAATCTGACAGCTCATGCAGACCGAAATGTCGATGTCGAAGATCGCCGGGTAAAACTGCGGTTTGCCGATGTAATCCGGCTTCTTGTCCTTGCTCTTAGTAATATAGATGCACTGAGGCGGGCACTCCTTTTCGCAGATCTGGCACGCCACGCATCGCAATCCGGCCTGGGGATCGTTCCCATCGAAAATCAGAAATGGGAAATTCCGGTAATTTTCCGGGAGCGGACTGCGCTCCTCCGGATATTGAACCGTGATCAGGCGATCCTTCTCGAAATAACTTCCGGCAAAATTCCGGAGCGTTACCGCCATTCCCTTCAGAATTCCCATGCCGATCATTGCGTTTCAATCTCGCTGAAACGGCGGCATATTCACAAGGAAAAGTTGAAAACAATAGCTCGGCTTGCATTTGGTTTGTGGTTCGCCGCTGCACTGATCGCTCGGGCGGGCGATCTTAAGTTTGAAAGCGGTCCTCAACGAACCCATTTGATCGAGCTTTTCACGTCGCAGGGTTGTAGCAGTTGTCCGCCGGCCGAAGCGTGGCTTTCCAAGCTCAAAGGCGAACCGCGTTTGTGGAAAGACTTCGTGCCGATCGCGTTTCACGTTGATTATTGGGACCGGCTTGGCTGGCGCGATCCGTTTGCAGCCAAGGAGTGGACTGCGCGGCAATATCAGTATTCCGAAGCTTGGAAAAATGAGAGCGTTTACACTCCGGGTTTCGTCCTCGATGGGCGCGAATGGGCTGGACGCAGTGTCCCGGCGGCGGCGAGCGAGAAATCAGGCTCGCTGAAATTGTCGATAATCAACGGGCGGGCGTTTTCTGAATTTGTTGCTACCAATGGCGAAGTCAGGAATGTTGATCTGCACATTGCTCTGCTTGGTTTTGATCTGACGACAAAAGTCGGCGCCGGTGAGAACAGTGGGCGAAATCTGCGCCAGGATTTCGTTGTTTTGTCCCTGACTAATCAGACGATGTCCGGCGGCAAAACGGAATTCGATTTCAACCCGGACCCGCGCGCGGGCGCAATCGCAGCCTGGGTCACATTACCAAATCAGCTCAATCCGATTCAGGCAGTGGGCGGCTGGCTCACTTCTCAATCGTTAAATCACTAAATCGTTAAATCGCTAAATAATCTACCGGTCCACCTCGCCCATCACGATGTCGATGCTGCCGAGAATCACCATGACGTCGGCGACGACATGGCCCAGGCACATGTCTTCGAGCACTGTTAAATTGATGAAACTCGGCGGACGCACCCGATAGCGATAAGGATTGGGGCCGCCATCGCTTATTAAATAGAAGCCGAGCTCGCCTTTTGGTGCTTCGATCCGGCCATAAGCCTCGCCGATTGGCGGACGAAACGCTCGCAGTTTGACTTTCGGATTCACGATCGGGCCCGCCGGAATTTGCGGAAGCGCTTGCTTTAAAATCTCGATGCTTTCGCGCATCTCCAGCGCGCGCATCATCAAGCGATCGTAAGTATCGCCGTGATCGCCGAGAGGAACTCGAAACTTGAACCGTGGATAAATTCCGTAGCCGTCGACTTTACGAATATCGTAATTGACACCGCTCGCGCGGAGCATTGGGCCGGTGATTCCGGCGGTGATCGCAAGCTCGGGCGAAAGTTTTCCGACATGCTGCGTCCGCGCGATGACGATTTCGTTTTGCAGAATTAATTCCTCAAACTCGTCGAGGAATTTTGGGAAGCGATCGACGATTTCTTTGGCACGACCAAGCCATGCCTCGTCGACATCGACGCGGCAGCCGCCAAACCGCATGTAGTCACACATCATCCGCGACCCGGAGAGCGATTCGAAAAGATCGAGAATCTTTTCGCGTTCACGGAACGCGTACATCAACGGCGTGCCCCACGCTCCCATGTCGCTGAGCAAAAATCCCAGAAGCGAGGCGTGATTTTGCAGTCGGGTGAGTTCCGCCAGGATGACGCGCAAATATTCCGCGCGCTCCGGAACCTCGATGCCGGCGAGTTTTTCAACGCTGAGCGCGTAGGCCCAGTTGTTGGTCATCGAGCAAAAATAATCGAGCCGGTCGGTGTAGGGCATCGAACCGAGATAACTCGTGTGCTCGCCGATTTGTTCGTGGTTGCGATGCAGATAACCGAACACCGGTTTGAGCTTGCGGACAATTTCGCCCTCGAGCGCAACGTTCATCCGAAAAACGCCGTGGGTCGATGGATGCTGCGGCCCCATGGAGACTTCCAGCAGTTCGCCATCGAGGCGGGAACTCATTCCTGGAGGTGCAGCGGTTGCGGCCATCAGAGATTCATCCACAGATTTCGCAGATTTCGGCAAACCAATGGAAATCACCGGAAATAAATCTGTGTAAATCTGCGGATCTCATTCTTTCCGCTCCGCGGTTATAGCTTCTGCGCCGTCAAGTTGAGGACGCGGCGGGTAATGCTGCTTCGCGCGAGTGAGAACTTGATCGTGCGGCGTCGGTTCCCATTCGAAATCGTCCGGCGGCACGTAATCCTTGCGCATCGGATGATCTTTGAATTCGTCCCACATCAAAATTCGCCGCAAATCCGGATGACCTGTGAAATGAATGCCGTAGAGATCGAAAATTTCGCGCTCCTGAAGTTCGGCGCTTCGCCAAACCGGAGTCAGCGACGGCAAACTGGCGGCATCGGTGCGGTTTCCAGTCCGCATTCTAATAATGAGCGGCCCGTGTTTGAGCTTAATCGAGTAGAGATGATAGACCGCTTCGAGATAGCCCGGAATTTTCTCTTCAGTGATTTGATCGACCTCTTTTTCAACGCCGTCGACGACCTGTTTCACTTTGGTCGAGTGCTTGATCGTTCGGTCGAGCCAGTCGACGCCGGTCACGTTCGAACAAAAATCGAAACTGAGCGCGGCGTGATCGCGGAGGAACGTCGCGACCGCGAGAGCATGTTCGTTGTCGATTAACAGCGACGATTGTTGCGACGGCCCGGGATTAACAATGATTTCAATCCTGGCGCCGCGCGCGGCCAGCTCCGCCCGGTTCTTGATCTGTTCTAGAGTTTCCACTGCGCGAATTTTTCCTAGACAGGATTTTCTCGATTTCTACGAGACCTTTTGTCTTCGATCTTTAAATCCATTCAATCCTGTTAATCCTGTCTAGTTAGTGCGTTCGAGCTCTGGCGGATGATAAGTTTTCGGATTCGCCGGCGGGTTCAGATCGTGCTCGCCGAACGCCGGCACCGGAAATTCGCTCGGCTGTTCCGGTTTCAGAAATTCCGCTTTCTGTTCGCCGCTCAACTTTTGGCCGTCGATTTTGCGCTGCAATTCCATGAACGCGTGCAGCAATGCTTCCGGCCGCGGCGGACAACCAGGGATGTAAACATCGACTGGAATGTAACGATCGATTCCCTTGAGCACATTGTAGCCCTGCTTGAACGGTCCACCGGAAATTGCGCAGGCCCCCATCGAGATGACGTATTTCGGATCCGGCATCTGGTTGTAGAGCCGCACAATTTGTGGCGCCATTTTCTTGGTCACGGTGCCGGCCACGATCATGAGATCGGCTTGGCGCGGAGACGGGCGGAAAACTTCGCCTCCGAAACGCGCGATGTCGTAACGCGATGCGGCGGTGGCGATCATCTCAATCGCGCAGCAGGCGAGGCCGAATTGGAGCGGCCAGATCGAGTTTTTGCGGCCCCAATTGTAAAGATCCTGCATCGACGTGACCCAAACGCCCTCGCGTTGAAGCTCGTTCCGCAGTCCTTCGTCAATTTGGTCAGCCATTTCTTTTCTCAACGCCTCAACAACTCAACATCTCATTTCGCCCAATTTAAACAGCCTTTGCTCCAGGCCCAAACCAGTCCTTCGATCAAGAGCAGCAGAAAAACGAGCAGAGCGACGAACGCACCAACCGGCAAGCCGGTGAAGGCAACTGCGAACGGCACCAGAAAAATCGCTTCCACGTCGAAGATCAAAAAAATGATCGCATAGAGATAATATTGCGACCGAAATTGAACGTGGGCGTCGCCTTGCGATTCGACTCCGCATTCGTAGATCGCGTTTTTTTCGGCGCCGGGCTTGGGCGGCTGGAAAAATCTTCGCCAGCACCAGGCCAGAGCCAGGGGGAGGAGGGGAAACATCAGCGCGACCCCGGCGAAGACGATGATGAACAAGTACGGATTCGGCGTCACTGACTGAAATCTAATCAATCTCTTTCGTGCGAGAAGCAGAAATAATCATCCTTGATTAACTAATCGGCCCCCGCTTTTCTTCCTGCGACGTGAGGGCGGAGGACGTTGATCAAGTTTTTGTCCATTTGAAAGGCTGGGTGCTTTCGTTCCTGGTCGGGCACGTTCCTGATTGGCTGGTCCAGATCGCGTCGAGTTTGCTCAACATCGCCATGCTGCTCGGTGTTTTTCTTACCCTTTTTGCCCTGATGTCTGTCTTCGAACGAAAGATTCTCGGTCGAATCCAAAATCGTTACGGTCCCAATCGCGTCGGCCCATTCGGCCTTTTCCAGCCGGTGGCCGACGGGATCAAAATGTTGATCAAGGAGGACATTGTGCCTGCGCGCGCGGACAAAGTGGTCCATTTCCTGGCACCGATTGGAATGGCGGCCGCGGCAATTCTCGCCCTGGGCGTGATTCCTTACGGCAACAACATGACGGCGTTCGTCATCGATGGAGGAATTTTGTTTTTCTTCGCGGTGGGATCCACCACTGAGCTCGCCGTCTTCATGGCGGGCTGGGGAAGCAACAACAAATTCTCCTTGCTCGGCGCGATGCGCGCGATTGCGCAAATGATCAGTTACGAATTGCCGCTGATCATCACCGTTCTTCCGGTGGTGATGGTAGTCGGTTCGCTCAATCCGGACAAAATCGTTCACGCGCAAAAATATTATCATTTCGGTTTTGTTCCGAATTGGTTCGTGCTGACGCCGTGGGGCGCGACCGCCTTCATTTTGTTTTTCGTTTCCGGATTGGTCGAATCGAACCGCACGCCGTTCGATGTGCCGGAAGGCGAATCTGAAATCGTCGCCGGCCACATGACCGAATATTCCGGATTCAAATACGCGACATTTTTCATGGCCGAATATTTGGGAATGTTCGCCGTTAGCGGTCTCGCGGTGACGCTGTTTCTCGGTGGGTGGCACGCGCCGCTGCCCTGGCTCGGATTTATTCCATCCTACGTCTGGTTCTTCGCCAAGTTGTCGGTGTTGCTCTTCGTTTTCATCTGGGTCCGCGGCACTCTGCCGCGAATTCGAGTCGACCACATGATGAACTTCGCGTGGAAGTTCATGCTCCCGATGGCCTTCACCTGTTTCGTTTCTGCGGCGGTGTGGCATTACAACGGCCGGCGTTTGTCCGGTTGGCTCTGGTCGTTCGCAATCATTGCGATCGTGTATGTAACGCTCTCGCTTCTTCTCGATACCCGCAGAAAATTCGCGCCCCGCACTTATCGTTTCGCCGAATGAATAGCGTTGCTTTTGCCGTCATTGCAATCTTCACACTGGTTTTCGCAGTGGCGGCCGCGACAAATCCTCGGCTGATGCACGCGGCGTTGAGTTTCGCAGTCATGTTTGTCGGCATTGCCGCGTTTTTCTTTCTGCTCGGCGCCGAGTTCGTCGGGCTCGTCCAAATTTTTGTCTACGTCGGCGCGGTCGCGGTGTTGATCGTATTTACAATCCTACTCACCCGTCGCGACGCGGAAGAGCGCCACGGATTCAAGTGGGGCGGAGTCGTGGTGGCGATCGGCGTTTTCGTCGGACTCGTCTGGGCAATTCTCAAAACGAATTCGCTGCCGACACTGCCTTATTTGGTGAAGGCGGTGACCGTGAAAGAAATCGGCACTACGCTGATGACTCAGGACGTCTGGCCGCTGATGTGCGTGGGCGTTCTGCTGACTGCGGCCCTGATCGGCGCGCTCGTTCTGGTGATGGAGGACGAACCATGAAGATGAAGCAAACATCGAACGCTGAACGCCGAACATCGAACATCGAATCCAAGAGCTTTAAGTTCGACGTTGGGCGTTGGACGTTGGGCGTTCGGCGTTTTCCGATTTTCTTGTGATGATTGCGACCCTCCAAATTTTTCTGATAATTTCCGCCGCCCTGTTTTCGATTGGACTGCTGGCCGCGCTCAGCCGGCGCCATGCAATTTTCATTTTAATCGGGATCGAGATGATGCTCGCAGCAGCGAACCTGAATTTCATCGCTTTCTGGCAATTTTCGCCGGTGCGCGCGCCGCAGCCGGTCGGTGTAATGTTCGTGATCTTCACGATCGCAATCGCTGCCGCAGAAGCTGCGGTCGGCCTGGCCATGGTGATTGCCGTTTACCGGCATTTCCGAACAACAAACGTCGATCAACTCACTCGGCTCAAAGGATGACCGACTGGATCACGCGCAACGTCTGGCTGGTCCCGGCGACGCCGATTGTCGCGGCGCTGTTAATTTTGGGTTTTGGAAAACATGCGCGTCGGGCCGCGACAGGGGTGGCCATTCTCGGGCAAATCGCAGCCTTAATTGTCTCCACCTGCGCGTTCGTTCCAACCCTGCACTCGCACGAATTTCGCGCCTTCGAAAATTTCACCTGGTTCACTTTCGGGGAACAATCGTTGCGAATCGGTTTCGTTCTCGATCCGCTCGCTGCGGCGATGATGGTGATGATCACGCTGGTCGGCCTTTGCATTTTCGTTTTCAGCCTCGGTTACATGGCCGACGACAAGAATTTCTCGCGATTCTTCGCTTATCTCTCGTTTTTCTCCGGCGCAATGCTCGGGGTTGTTGTCGCTAACAGCTTGCTGCTGCTGTTTGTTTTTTGGGAACTGGTTGGCCTCGCCTCGTATTTGCTGATCGGTTTTTGGATTGAAAGACCGAGCGCGGCGGCCGCGGCAAAGAAAGCGTTCATTACCACGCGCATCGGCGACATGGGATTTTTTCTGGGGATCCTGTGGCTGTATCACCAAAGCGGCACTTTGCTTTTTTACGATGGCGGCCATGGCTGTCTCGAAAACGTCGCGCTGCTGGGTGCGAGTTCGACATTCATCGCGCTTTTGATTTTTTGCGGCGCAGCCGGCAAGTCCGGACAATTTCCACTTCACGTCTGGTTGCCGGACGCGATGGAAGGTCCGACGCCGGTCAGCGCGTTGATCCATGCCGCGACGATGGTTGCGGCGGGTGTGTTCTTGGTTGCGCGTGTTTACCCAATCTTTTCCGCCGGCGCGGTGAACGGAGTTACGTCATCGTTGATCGTTGTTGTTTGGATTGGCGTTGTCACTGGATTGATGGCGGCGCTTATCGCCGTCGCGCAATCCGATATCAAGCGCATCCTGGCTTACTCCACCGTTTCGCAGCTTGGACTGATGATGGTGTCGTTAGGCGTGGGCGGTGTCGCGGCGGGCATCATGCATTTGCTCGCGCACGGATTTTTTAAAGCGCTTTTGTTTCTTGGTGCCGGTTCGGTGATTCACGGACTTCATCACGAGCAGGACATTCGAAAAATGGGCGGCTTGCGAAAGCTGATGCCTGTTACTTTCGCCACCTACGCGGTTGGAATGTTGGCGTTGAGCGGGGTGCCATTCTTTTTCTCCGGCGGTTGGACTAAAGAAGAGGTTCTTCACGCGACATCGCATTGGCCGTCATCACACGTGCCCTATTTCCTTTTGTTGCTCGGAGTGGTTCTCACCGCGCTCTACATGACGCGGCAGGTCATGTACGTTTTCTTCGGTAGTTCACGCGCTGGTTCGGATCATCACGCTCACGAAAGCCCGAGCGTAATGACCGTTCCGCTGATCATCCTCGCGCTTTGCGCAATCGGGCTCAGCATTTTTCTAACGCCAGCCTGGCCATGGCTGGAAAGTTATTTGTTGGGACATGAAGCGCATATCGACGCGCATCTTCTCCTTCAACCGATGATTCTGGTTTCGCTCGTGCTGGTGGGCGCAGGAATTGGACTTGGGTTCTGGCTCTATCGCCGCGCCGGCGAAGTCGATCCACTGCAGCAAAAAGTTCCGGCGGTGTACCGTTTTCTCGAGAACAAAATGTGGATCGACGAGATTTATGAACACACCATCCTGGCTTTGGCGGCGTTCGCTTCGCGGGTCTCGGATTGGATGGACCGATATATCTGGGATGGATTAGTCCGCGTCATCGGCGGGATTGGACAAATTTTCGGAGCGCTGACCAAGGGTGCGGACGAAGGCGTCATCAACGCCGGCGTCGATGAAACAACTGTTGGCGCGCGAGGAGTTGGCCGCGCGATGTCGCGACTGCACTCCGGCCAGATCCAAATTTATCTCGGCGTGATCGCGCTGGGGATGCTCGCTCTCTTCCTGTTCTACGCATGGCTGACCTGATCACGTTCCTAATTCTGATTCCGATTGTCGGGGCGATTGCGTTGTACGTCGGCCGTCCCGGAAGTCCGCGCGTTGTCGCGCTGGTTTTTAACGGTTTGTCGTTTTTTTACGCGCTCATGCTATGGCAAAAATTCGACACCGGCGCGGCGGGTTTGCAGTTGATCGAACGGCATGCCTGGATCCCATCAATTGGCGCGGAGTACGTCGTGGGCATCGATGGACTCAGCCTGTTGCTGGTGTTGTTGACGTCCATTGTCTTTCCGTTTGCCTTTTCCGCACAAAAACTCGAACGCGGCGCGTGCTCGCTTCTTCTGGTGATGCAGGCAGCGCTCTACGGAACATTCACCGCCCAGAATTTCGTTCTTTGGTTTTTATTTTACGAGATGAGCCTGGTTCCGGCGTTTTTGCTCATCAAAATTTACGGCGGCGAAAATCGCGATTATGCCGCGGTAAAGTTCTTTCTCTACACATTTCTCGGCAGCGTCGCGATGCTGCTTGCGTTCCTCGGGATCTATTTTGCGAAGGGCACATTTGATTTCGAAAAACTGGCCGATCTCGGCAAGGCCGGTCTGCTCACTGGCAACGTAAGATGGTTCGTTTTCGCTGGAATTTTTCTCGGACTGGCGGTGAAAGTTCCTGTTTTTCCATTTCACACCTGGCTGCCGGATGCCTATCAAACTGCGCCGACCGGAGTGTCGATGGTCCTGACCGGCACACTTTCAAAAATGGGCGTCTACGGTTTCATCCGATTGCTCGTTCCGTTGTTTCCGCAGGAAATCAAAATCGCCGGACCGTGGATCCTGACCCTAGTCGTTTGCTCGATCGTGTTCGCGCCGTTGGCGGCGTGGAGGCAACGCGACCTCAAACGCATGGTCGCTTATTTATCGATCAATCACCTCGGGTATTGCCTGCTTGGATTGTTTGCCATCACCGCGGCATTGCCAACAGGCCCGATCGATAAACAGGCGGCATTGAGCGGTGTCTTTTTGCAGATCTTCAATCACGGCGTGACCGCGGCGGCGCTTTTCTATTTTGTCGGATTACTCGAGCAACGATCCGGCAGCCGGAACATCGATGATTTTGGCGGACTGATGCAATGCACGCCGCTTCTCTGCGGCTGGATGAGCGTGTCGATGTTTTCGTCGCTGGGATTGCCGGGACTGAACGGATTCATCGGAGAATTCCTTATTTTTAAAGGTTCGTTCGCGACCGCGGCCGCATTCACGGCGATCGCCGTGATCGGTTTGCTTTTCACAGCGGTAACGTTCGTGCGCGCGATGCAATCGCTGTTCAGTGGGCCGCTGGCCGAAGGTTGCGCCGGATATCACGATCTTCTTCTCCGCGAAAAATTCGTCATCGTGCCAGTCACGCTTCTCATGTTCGCGATTGGCCTGAATCCGCAATTCATCTTTAACACTTTTAACGCGACCGTTGCTCAGATGGCGCGTTTGCTTGGCTAATTGATGATCGCCTGGACGATTTACATAACCTTCGCCGGCGCGCTGATCGTTTTAATCTTTCCGCGCAGTTTCGCGCGCTGGATTGCGCTCACCGCCGCGGTCGCCGGTTTGTTGGTGGGCCTGGCGATGTTTTTCCGGCGCGATGTCGATCTCGGGCACTTCACGACAATCGTCCGGGTGCCATGGATCCCGGCGCTGGGAATGAATTACCATCTCGCCGTCGATGGAATCAGTTTGACCCTGGTTCTGGTTACCGGACTTGCCGCAACTAGCGCGATCTTGTTTTCATGGGATGTCAGCGATCGCGCGAAGGAATTCTTTTTCTGGCTGCTGCTGGTAGTCGGCGGTTCCTACGGCGTTTTTTTAAGCGCCGATCTTTTCCTGCTCTTTCTTTTTTACGAGCTCGTCATCGTTCCGAAATATTTCCTGATCGCGATCTTTGGTTCGACCAACAAGGAATACGGCGCAATGAAATTGACGTTGTATTCGTTTTTCGGCGGCGCCCTGGTTTTTCTGGGAGTCATCGTTGCTTACGTGGCCGGTGGCTCGTTCGACTTAAACCAACTTTCGCAATTTCAATTTCCATCGAGCCTGCAGGCCTGGGCTTTTCCGGTCCTGTTTCTTGGCTTTGCGGTCCTGGCCGGCATTTGGCCGCTCCACACCTGGGCGCCGACCGGCCACGTGGCGGCGCCGACCGCCGGTTCGATGTTGCTCGCCGGAATCGTGATGAAGCTTGGCGCTTACGCGGCTTTGCGCGTCGCCATGAACCTTTTTCCCGACGGATTCCACATGTGGCGCAACCTGGTCGCCGTCCTGGCCGTGATTGGAATTGTTTATGCCGCGGCCGTTGCCCTGCGTCAGCGTGATCTCAAGTTTGTGATCGGTTATTCGAGCGTCAGTCACATGGGATTCGTTTTGCTCGGATTGGCAACGGCCAACGCGCTCGGCGTTTCCGGCGCAGTGCTGCAAATGTTTTCTCACGGAGTCATTGGCGCACTGCTCTTCGCTGTTGCCGGCACCATGATTTACCGTCGGACTCATACCCGCGATCTCGACGCTCTTTCCGCGATAGATCTTCGCCACGCACTTCCGTTTGCAGCGTTCACCTTCGTCGTCGCGTCCGCGGCTTCGATGGGAATTCCGGGGTTCAGCGGGTTCGCGGCTGAAATCACGATCTTGATCGGCACCTGGAAAGCCTATCCAGCCGCAGTTTGGATCGTCGGTGCCGGCATGGTGCTGGTTGCCGCGTTTACTCTGCGTGCGCTGAAACGTTCGTTTTTTGATGCCGATTCCACGAATTCAAACCCGTCGCAACCACCGATGGAACCGATCACTATTCCGGAAAAACTTGGCGCCGGTCTGTTGATGTTCGCCACCCTGGCGGTCGGGCTTTATCCAAAAATTTTGCTGGATCGAATTCAACCTGCGGTCGAGGCAATGCGATTTCTGAGATGATCTCGACCGCTCAACTTCTCAGCCGCTCAACCTTGTCGTGAGCTATCTCAATTTACTCAAACTGGGTGCGCCCGAAGCGATCGTCGTGTTGATCGCGCTCGCGGTGTTAACGATCGGCCTGACTAACGATCGGGCCCGGGGGTTGCCGGGCGTCGTTGCCGCGTTTGGAATCTTGATCGCGATTTGGACCACGGCTCGATTGCCGCAACAGGCGAGCTTGTTTGGCGGCATGCTGGTAATTTCACCGCTCAATTCGCTATTCAAGATGATCTGTCTTGGACTCGCTTTCGTGACCGTGCCCCTCGCGGTTTCGGAAAAATCTCTGCGAAATCCGGGTGAATACCTGGCGATGCTGTTGCTCGGTACACTCGGATTGTTATTGCTGGTCGGGAGCGAAGAGCTGCTCATGATTTTTATCGGACTCGAGCTTCTCGGTCTTTCGCTTTACGTCATGGCTGCGTTCGATAAAACCGACGTGCGGTCTGCCGAAGCGGGCCTGAAATATTACCTGTTCGGAAGCACTGCCAGCGCGTTCACCCTTTTCGGGATTAGTCTGGTCTACGGCATGTCCGGGACGACGTCGCTCGCACTAATCACTTTGAAACTTGGAATGGGGCCAATCCAACCGCTGATGGCGGTTGGGATTGTTATGACGCTCATCGGCTTCGCCTTCAAGATCGCGGCGGCGCCATTTCATCTCTGGGCGCCGGACGCGTATCAGGGCGCGCCGGTTCCAAGCTCTGCTTTCATCGCGTCCGGATCCAAGGTTGCGGCTTTCGTTGTGCTCGGAAAGATCGTGCTGATTGGATTCGCTCCCGCCCACGGCAATGCTGGCTGGCACATGATGCAGCCTGGCTGGTCGCCAATCCTGGCTGCCTTGGCAGCGTTTTCGATTCTGTTGGGGAATTTCGTTGCTCTTGCCCAAACCAACGTTCGGCGCCTGCTCGCCTATTCAGCGGTGGCTCATGCCGGTTACACGTTGCTCGGACTGGTGGCCGGCGGGCGTGATGGATTTTCGGCGACACTTTTTTACACCACCAT
Source organism: Spartobacteria bacterium (assembly GCA_021324035.1). GTDB lineage: Bacteria > Verrucomicrobiota > Verrucomicrobiia > Chthoniobacterales > UBA10450 > AV40. The sequence continues at coordinate 17,838 of JAJPJU010000129.1, forward strand.
TTATGCAATCACTCTCATCGGTGCGTTCGGCGTAGTCGGAATGGTCAAACGCGAAACTGGCGGAGACGATTTCCAAAATTTCGCAGGGTTGGCGTCGCGCCGGCCACTGGCCGCGGGCTGCATGGCGATTTTTATGCTTTCACTGGCAGGGCTCCCTCCGCTCGCCGGATTTTTTGGAAAGTTTTACCTTTTCAGTGCGGCGTTTCGGTCCGGGGGAAATCACGGGCTGCTCTGGCTCGTCGTTCTGGCGCTCTTCGGGAGTTTTGTGTCGCTCTATTATTATTTGAGCGTCCTCAAAGTGATCTTCGTGGACCAGCCGCCAGCCGCTGAACCTGGTCAGGGGAGAACGGCCGCCGGTCAATTCCTGCCCCTGGCGACGATTGTGATTTTGGCCGCCGCGATCCTCATTCTGGGAGTTTTGCCCGGAACTTTGGCCGCAGTTATCACCAAGTCCGTTCCCTAAAAAATTTTCGTTAGACCGAAAAAAATGCGTGCTCATTTGTTGAAAATCACGTTATAGATTTCGCGTGCAGCAAAAGCGGACAGGTGAAGCCGCGAACGTTCACCGCACAAAAGCGGGGCCGATCACTGAATTTATCGATCGCCATTACCGCCATTTTAATGCGGCTGTGGTCAAGGATGCTGCTGACGCTTACATCACCCACCTGAACAACGGCGGGAAAATGATGGTCACGCTGGCCGGGGCGATGAGCACGGCCGAGCTCGGTTGTTCGCTCGCGGAAATGATTCGGCAGGACAAAGTGCACGCCATTACCTGCACGGGCGCGAATCTGGAGGAGGATTTGTTCAATCTCGTTGCCCGCAGCCATTACGAACGGCTTCCGAATTATCGTGAGCTCAGCCCGCAACAGGAAGAAGAGCTTCTAAGCCGCCACCTGAATCGCGTGACTGACACCTGCATTCCGGAAGAGGAAGCGATTCGTCGCATCGAGCGGATTGTGATCGACGAATGGGTCCAGGCTGCGACGAAAGGCGACAGAAAATTTCCGCACGAGTTCCTGTTCAAGATCTTGCGCGAGTGTCATCTCAAGAAATTTTACGAGATCGACCCCGCTGACAGCTGGATGATGGCGGCCGCCCACAAGAATCTGCCGATGGTTGTCCCGGGCTGGGAAGATTCGACCCTCGGAAATATTTATGCCGCGCGCTGCATGACCGGGCACATCTCAAACGTGCATACGGTGAAATCGGGCATCGAATACATGATGGCGCTGGTGGAATGGTACCGCCGCGAAACGAACGAGTCTTCCATCGGCTTCTTCCAGATCGGCGGGGGCATCGCCGGCGATTTCCCGATATGCGTTGTGCCCCTGCTCAATCAGGATCTCGTTACCGAACAGGTGCCGGAATGGGGATATTTTTGCCAAATCAGCGATTCGACCACGAGTTACGGCTCTTATTCCGGCGCGGTGCCGAATGAAAAAATCACCTGGGGCAAACTCCGCTCGACCACACCACGCTTTGTGATTGAATCCGATGCGACCATCGTCGCGCCGCTGATATTCGCGAAGGTTCTAGGCTGGTAAATACAACGCGGGCTTGACGATGCGGCGCCCCCTTTAGAAGATCGCCCGCATGAAAACTTCCCTGAAGCTAATCGTGTTTTTTACGGCGACATCGCTCGCTGTTTCATCGTTCGCTCAGCAAAAGGCCACTTCTCCGGCGCCTGCCAGGAAGGCCAATGCCGGACAGGTCGCAGTGCCTGATAATTCCAAGGCCGCGAAATCTGGCGCCAAATCGAGCGCAGCCGACATGGAAAAGATGATGCAGCAAATGACGGAGCTGTCGAAGTTGAATGAGAACCACAAGCTTCTGTCCAGTCTCGACGGTGATTGGGATTACACGGTCAAGATGTGGATGGATGGCAACACCAGTGGCACCCCACAGGAATCCAAAGGAATCGCCACGAGAAAAACGATTATGGATGGCCGTTATGTGACGATGGACGTGAACGGCACCATGCAAATGCCCGGAGCAGACGGGAAGCCGGCCGACGTGCCGTTTCACGGAATGGGCCTGGAAGGCTACGACAATGTGAAAAAGAAGTTCGTCGCTTCCTGGATCGACAGCATGGGCACCGGCATCGAATTCTCCGAGGGCAAATATGACCCCGCGACCAAGACATTCACTTACTCCATGGAGATGGAGCCGATGCCGGGAATGAAAACAAAAGTCCGCGAACTGATAAAGATCGTTGATGACACTCACATGATGCTGGAGTGGTACGAAACACACGGCGGCAAGGAAAAGAAAACCATGGAGATCGCTTACACCAAGAAGTAGCTGCACGATGGCCTGCCCGCCGTAGTCTTTGCGAAGGCGGGAGATCGCCTACACCAAGAAGTAGCTGTTCTTCTCAGCCAGTTTTTTGTTTCGGCGCCGGCGATTCCTTCCCGGCGCCGAATTTTCTTTCGGCGAGATATTCGTACATCGCCCGCCGCGCGCTTGCATCCTTTTGCGCGCGACCGGCGAGTTCCTTGGCTGCCTTTGGATCGCTTAACATTTTGAACCGGTTTTCCATTTTGAAGAACTCGCACACATCGATTTTCGGGGGTGCGGAATCGAGCTGGAGCGGATTTTCGCCGCGCGCGGCGCGGTCCGGGTTGTAGCGGTAGAGAATCCACTCGCCGGAATTCACCGCTGCTTTCTGGTCCTGCATTGCCGTGGCCATATTGATCCCGTGGGCGATGCAATGGCTGTAGGCAATGATCACGGCCGGTCCATCGTAAGCTTCGGCTTCGAGAAATGCCTTCAGGGTATGTTCATCCTTCGCTCCCATCGCCACCGAGGCCACGTAAATACTTCCATAATTCATCGCCATCAGGCCGAGATCTTTCTTCGCCGCGCGCTTTCCGCTCGCAGCAAACTTCGCGACCGCACCCCGCGGCGTTGCCTTCGAACATTGACCGCCGGTATTCGAATAAACTTCGGTATCGAGCAGAAGGACTTTCACGTTGTGGCCGCTGGCCAGGACGTGGTCGAGTCCGCCGAAGCCGATGTCGTATCCCCAGCCGTCTCCGCCCACGATCCAGACGCTTTTGCGGACAAATGTGTCGGCTAAAGAGAGTAACCGTCCCGCCTGCTCTCCGCCTAACGACTCCAACCGGCGTTTCAATTCGGCAACGCGCTCGCGCTGATCGAAAATGTCGGCCTCGTCTCGTTGTCGCGCGTTCAGGATTTCGGTCGTGAGCTCCCGACCAATTTGCGGGCTGAGCTGATGCAACAGTTCGCCTGCGAATTCCTGTTGTTTGTCAATCGAAACCCGGAACCCGAGACCGAACTCGGCGTTGTCTTCGAAAAGTGAGTTAGCCCAGGCCGGTCCGCGGCCAAACAGATCTTTCGAGTACGGCGTGGTCGGTAAATTGCCGCCGAAAATCGACGAACAGCCGGTCGCATTCGCGATCAGCAACCGGTCGCCGAAAAGTTGGGTGAGTAATTTGATGTAGGGCGTTTCGCCGCAGCCCGCGCACGCTCCTGAAAATTCGAACAGCGGCTGTTGCACCTGCATTTCGCGCACGCTGCCGAGCGGAACATCGCGTCGATCCGTTTCCGGGATGGACAGGAAGAAATCCCAATTTGCGCGCTCACTTTGCCGCAATGGAAGTTGCGGCTGCATGTTGATCGCTTTCGCCTTCGGCTCGGTCTTGCTTCGAACCGGGCAAATATCGACGCAAATTCCGCAGCCGGTGCAATCCTCGACCGCCACCTGGAGCGTGTAGTTCAATCCTTTCCATTCCGGCAGCCGTGCTTCGCGCGATTTAAAAGCCGACGGCGCTTTTAGAAGAACTGCCGATTGGTAGACCTTGCTGCGAATCACCGCATGCGGACAAACCAGCACGCATTTGCCGCATTGGATACAAACTTCCGGGTCCCAAACTGGCACTTCGATGGCGAGATTTCGTTTCTCGAATCGGGTGGTGCCGGTCGGGTAGGTCCCGTCGTTCGGCAACGCACTCACTGGCAGTCGGTCGCCACGGCCGGTCATCATTTTCTCCAGCACGTTGCGAACGAATAGCGGTTCGTCGCCGTGACGGCCGTTTGTCTTGATCGCGCTCGCCTCGAAACGTTCCGGCACTTCAACTTCGTAAAGATGGGTAAGCGCCTGATCGACCCCGCGGATATTTTTCTCAACCACGTCTTCGCCTTTTTTGGCATATGTCTTTTGGATCGATTCCTTGATCGCGGCGATCGCCTTTTCGGGCGGCAGCACGTCCGAAAGCGCGAAGAAACAGGTTTGCATGATCGTATTGATCCTTCGGCCGAGTCCCGCTTCGTGCGCCACTTTGTTGGCGTCGATCACGAAAAATCGCGGACGGCGCGCGATGATGCGGCGCTGTACTTTTGACGGGAGATGTTGCCAGATTTTTTCCGGAGCAAACGGTGAGTTGAGCAGGAAAATTCCACCCGGCATTAAATCTCGAAGGACGTCATGGCTCTCCAGCAAAAATGGTTGATGGCACCCGACGAAGTTCGCTTTGGTCACCAGATAAGTTGACCGGATCGGGCGCGGACCGAATCGCAGATGCGAGATTGTCATCGCGCCGGATTTCTTGGAATCGTAAACGAAATATCCCTGCGCGAAGTAATCGGTGTTTTCGCCGATGATTTTGATCGACTCCTTGTTTGCGCCCACCGTTCCGTCCGATCCGAGCCCAAAAAACTGGGCCCGGATCACGTCGTCCGATTCGGTCGAAAACTTACGATCGACATTGAGACTTGTGTGGCAGAGATCGTCATCAATGCCGACCGTAAAATGGTTTTTAGGCGCTGCTTGCGCGAGATTGTCGAACACTGCCTTGATCATCGCCGGGGTAAATTCCTTCGAGGACAATCCGTAACGACCACCGATTACGCGAAGATCGGCGCGACCCTCTTCCCGCAACGCGTTGACGCAATCTAAATAGAGAGGCTCTCCGACGCAGCCCGGCTCTTTCGTCCGATCCAGAATTGCCAGCGCGCGCGTTGTCAGCGGCAACATTTGGACAAACGCGCTGCAATCGAACGGCCGGTAAAGTCGCACTTTGAGCACGCCGACCTTTTCGTCCACCGCGTTCAAGAAATCGACGGTCTCGTGAGCGGCCTCGCAGCCCGACCCCATCAGCACGATCACCCGCTCGGCATCGGTCGCGCCATGATATTCGAAAATTCCGTAACGGCGTCCGGTCAGGCCCGCGAACTGGTCCATTGCCCACTGCACGATCTTTGGACACGCCGCGTAAAACGGATTCACGGTTTCGCGCGCTTGAAACGCGACATCGGGATTTTGGGCCGTTCCTCGAATCACCGGATGATCCGGCGAAAGCCCGCGAGCGCGATGTTCGAGGACGCGCTGTTCGCTGATCATCTCGCGGAGGACATCTTCGTGGAGGATGTCGATCTTCGAGATCTCGTGAGAGGTGCGGAAACCGTCGAAGAAATGAACGAAAGGAATCCGGGTTTCCAAGGTCGCGGCGTGCGCAATGAGCGCGAGGTCTTGCGCTTCCTGGACCGACGCGGAACAAAGCATCGCCCATCCGGTGGCCCGAGCCGCCATCACATCGCTGTGATCACCAAAAATCGACAACGCCTGGGCCGCGATGGCGCGGGCGGCGATGTGGAATACCGCGGGCGTCAGTTCACCCGCGATCTTGTACATATTAGGAATCATCAAAAGCAGGCCCTGCGAGCTGGTGAACGTTGTGCTGAGGGCCCCGGTTTGGAGCGCGCCGTGGATTGCACCGGCGGCGCCGGCTTCGCTTTGCATTTCAATCACCGCCGGCACCGTGCCCCATAAATTCTTCACCCCTTTGGCCGCCCACGCGTCCGCCCATTCACCCATTGGCGATGCCGGGGTAATCGGATAAATCGCGATGACTTCATTCAGTGCATAAGCGATGCGCGCCACCGCTTCGTTTGCATCCAATGTCTTTAGGCCGGTGTTAGCGATGTGGCTGCGGACTGGCCGCGGTTCGTGTTTAAAATCCAACCCGGTGTGGTGGCCATTGCTCAAACCGATCTCTGCTTCGGCTGTTGTATTCATGATCTCTGCCTTTCGGATTGAACGTAGCCGGCAACGGGCGCGACCGATCCACGATGGTTGCGTTTTGCTGTGCAGTTATTGCGCGAATTTTCGGTCGCACCGGTCGTTCTTTCGGTTTGGGGCAAGATCTGCCCACCAAAAGGCAATTCGCGGCCAGCGCCGTCAGACCAAGTCTCGCAGACTGAGATATGAAAACGACAACTCCAATCGTTCTTGTTCTTTCTCTTCTCGCGCTAGCTGCGCCCGACCTGATGGCGGGAACGATTTTTTATCAACCGATTCCGGCGGTGCAGAGTGATCTGAATTCCGGGATCAGTTCGAACAATCAATACACCAGTGCGATCGATGGGGGAAACAGGGGCGATTCGAATCGCATCATCAATGGGATCACGCTCTATGCTCTTTCCGGGACCGGCCAAAGCAGCACGGCGGACAACTGTACCGTGAACGGGCTGGTTGGTTCGCTTTCGAATGCCGGCGGCACCAGCGCCAGCATCCGTGCGGACGGCGTATTCAAGGACGTGCTTTCTGACATGACCTTCAACAACGGAGCCACTGACGGTTCTCAACAGGAAATCGTTCTTGATTCGGAAAGTCTTGAAGCCGGAGTCACCTACGATCTGCGTGTCTATATCGGAAATTCTTCCGGGCAAAGTCGAATGGTGAATCTCGCTTTTGTCGGAGACGGCCAGTCTCCGATGGAGACCGGATTCTTTAATGAGGACGATGCTCGCACATCGGCCGGCGGATTCAGCGATTCGAACCAAGTCTATTATATTAATTATCGTTTCACGTGGGACGGAGAAACCACGCCGGGCGTAACGGTTACTCAGAGATCAGGAAGCGCACCGTTCGTGCTCTACGCGCTGACCAACCAGGTCGTGCCAGGAGCTGCGCAAACAGCCCAAGCCCCGGCCCCAGCGATCAGCACGGGTCTCGTCACCGCCCAGCAGGCGGATCAGGTTGGTGTGCAGAGCGATGATTTTTATACCGACGAATCGCTAAATACTAACGGTCAATGGATTGATATCGAAAAGTACGGCCGCTGCTGGGTGCCGACTCGAGTGGCAAAAAAGTGGCGACCTTACACCAACGGCTCCTGGCGCTACAGCGATGACGACGGATGGGTGTTCGTCTCGGATGAGCCCTGGGCCTGGGCCGTGTATCATTATGGCCGCTGGGTCAAAGTTGAATTTGGGTCTGGCTGGGCCTGGGTTCCCGGCACCGTTTGGTCCGGAGGTTGGGTTTCATGGCGCGAGGGAGCCGATGCGAGTAGCGATTACGTTGCCTGGGCGCCGTTACCGCCTGAAGTAAATGTCGATGTCGGCGTCGGAGTTAGTACCTGGGTCGACCAAGTTTACGACATTGGACCGGACTTTTGGACATTCGTCGATTCAGTCAATTTTGGCGTGAATTCATTTTTCGCCGCCAACGTCATCTACGATTTCAATCGTA
>JAJPJU010000122.1 GCA_021324035.1 Spartobacteria bacterium
CGTCTACATTCCCATCGCGGTCTATCCCGCGACGCGCGAAGAAAAAATCAGTTTCCGCCAGCTGCGCAAAACTGATCTGAGCCCGATCAAATATAAGAAGGTCGCCGAAGCCGACATGAAAGAAGTGCCGGCCGATCAAATCGTGAAGGGCTTTGAGTACGAAAAAGGCCGTTACATCATCTTGAGCGAAGAAGATTTCGAGAAAGTGCGCATCGAGTCGACTCATTCGATCGATATCACGGACTTTGTTGATCTCGAACAGGTCGATCCCAAATTCTTTTACAAGCCGTACTTCCTCGAACCGCAGAAGGGCGGCGAGAAAGCCTACGCCCTCTTGCACAAGGCGCTGAGCGGGACCGGCAAAATCGGAATTGCCAAGGTCGTGATCGCGAACCGCGAATATCTCGCAGCGGTTAAACCGGATGGATTGTTTCTCGTTCTCGAACTGATGCATTTCGCCAGCGAAGTGTTGAAGCCCGAAGAACTCAATCGTCCCAAGACTGATCTTAACGACAAAGAATTGAAAATGGCGAACACGCTGATCGAAAGTATGTCGTCTGATTGGCAGCCGGAGAAATATCGGGACGAATACCGCGATGCGGTAATGGAAATCATCGAGACGAAGGCAAAGAACAAACAGTTGCCGCCAGCGCCTGCGCCTGCGCCACGGAGCACGAACGTCGTCGATCTCGTAAAAGTGTTGCAGGAGAGCATCAATCGATCGCAATCGGGCCGGGTAAAGCGCGGCGGCAATGGTGCTACGGGACGACGCAAGTCGACTTCGGCCCTGGTGAAACAAAAACGCCGGGCAGCAGCGTAATTATTTCGCTTCCACGGTGGCCTGCACGCGTTGGACCATCGTCACCGCAGCCATCAAAATAAGAGCGGCGACGATTTGATGCAGTTGCAATCCTGCGTGAAAGAATCCCCAGGTAATGCAAACCGCGGCCAGCGTCTGCATCATTTCAAAGTAGCCGGCGGTAGACGCGCGGGTCAGGCTTAGACCGCGAAAATAAATCAGAAGCGGAACTCCACCGGAGATCGAGGCAAGCAACAGCAGCCAGATGATTGCTTTGCCGGTGTGGGCTTGAGCAGAGGCGGGCCAAAGGGAATGGCCGTTCAATTTTCCGTAACCGATCAGAATCAGTGTCATACAAATGAGCCCGACTACGATTCGCATGCTGGAAGCAAGCCGAAGCGGCATTCCAACCATGACACCGCGCCCGGCAACGGTTGAGCCGCCCCAGAACAAAGCGCAGATCAAGGCGTAACCAGTGCCGAGGGTGATTCCCGCGCTTTTAAAGGAAACCCCGATGAGGTCCGGACGTTCAACCGAAAGAAAGATGCCCGCGAGAATTGCAATTCCTGCGTAAGCAAAAAATCGCGGAGCAAGCCGGTCTCTGAAAAGCCAAAACGCGCCCAGGGTTGAGATTACCGGCTGAATGTTCAGGATCACATTCACCACCGTTGGATTTCCGTATTTGAGCGCGAGCGTGAAAAAAATCGTTCCGACGGCAGAACCGGCGAACCCCGAGAAAAGCAGGTAGCCCCACGTTTTGCTGTCGACCTTTCGTAGCTCGCCCAGGCTGGGAAGAAGCAGCGGCAGGAACATGATCAAGATCAACACGTGTTCCCAAAAGACGATCACCTCGGCGTCAAACAAGTCATTCAGTGGAATACGCCACGCGCTCTCAGTTCCCCACAGTGCGGCCCCTAAACCAACCAACCAGGGCCCGTACATTCGGTTTCGATTCGGCGGGCTCGCAGGTTCGGTTACCGTCATCGTTCAGCCTTCAATCTTCAGCCTTTGATTCATCCTCGATCTGGAACCGCTGCAACCGCTTCGGCCAAGTCTCGTTGCTTCACCCGACGGAAAATCAGCCATACGCCCACCAGCACCAGCGCCGCGCCGCACAGCGACCAGAGTGGAAATCTCTCCCCTCCCCAGATCCAACCGAGCATCACCGCGCCCGGCGGCGTAATCAGCGAGATCGTTTGCAAATTCGTCACCGTCATCCGTGGCAGCAGCCAGTAAAGCAGCAAGAAAGTCAGGGACGATCCGATCACCGCCAGATAGAGCAGGCAAAAAACCGCGCTCGAGCTCCAATTAAATTTCGTCGGACTTCCTTCAACGAGATACCCCAGGATCAGCAGCGGGATAAAACCGAAAACCATTTGCCACGCCGCAAGCATCGCCGGCGCGAGTGAAATGGCCCGCTTCTTCATTAACACGTTGGAAAATGCCGCGGCTCCGCCACCGAGAGCGATGCCGATGCCGCCCCAAAACGAAAGCAATCCGTTAAAACTCAGCAGCCGAGCGCAAATCAGCATCACGCCCGCGAGTGCGACGAACGCGCCGAGCACTCTCTGAAATTTCAACCGCTCGTCTGGCAACATCCAATGCGCAAAAACCATCCCGAAAATCGGAATCGTGGCCTGCAAAACAGCCGCCAACCCCGACGACACATGGAGTTCGCCCCAGAAAACGGTGATGTAATTGACGCCAAACATGAGAATGCCGGTGAAGGCGAGCGTTGCGTAATCAGCCCGACGCAACGGAGTCAGCCGGACGCGCCCGATCGAAACCACAAGCAGGATCGCGGCGGCAATAACGAAGCGAATCGCAACGAAAGATATTGGCGGCAAATCACGCAGGCCGACCTTGATCGCAAGCCAGGTGGAGCTCCAAACCACACAAAGCGTGATCCAGGCCGCGGGAATTTTCCAGCCGTTCCGTTGCACCGACGACAGTCGCGCGGATCGCTCATGTCGTAAAGCTGCAGCCGCGCGCTGCGTCGGTTCCAGAACGCCCGTCACTACAAAAATCTGATCAACTAGACAGGATTAACAAGATTTGCAGGATTCGAACCAGACCCTCCTTCTGTTAATCCTGTAAATCCTGTCTAAGAAAGCCCCCGCTTGCGAACCGCTTGTTGCGGAGAAAATCCGCGTTAGCGTGTGCGGGTGAAAGTAAACGTCATCGTCAAACCGAAGGAAGCTGTGCTGGATCCTCAGGGAAGCGCCGTTCGCGATGCAATGCGCCACCTCGGAATGCCGGAGGTACGCAGCGTCCGAATCGGCAAATTCATGGAAATCGAGGTCGAAGGTTCGAATGGCGATCTTGAAAAACGTCTCCACGGACTCTGCCGCGATCTGTTATCCAATCCGGTAATCGAGGATTACGAGCTGAAAACCAGTGACAAATAACGAGCTTATGAAAGCGCTGCGATATTTTTTCTGCGTTGTTTTGCCGCCCCTGGCCGTTTTGTTGACCGGACGCATGGGCAGTTTTTTCCTGAGCATCATTTTGACCCTGCTCGGATGGATTCCCGGGGTTATTCATGCCGCACTGGTCGTGAATGATTACCATGAAGAGCAACGCGCAAAGGGCCTCGCCCACTAACGAATGAAGTTCGCGGTCATTCAGTTTCCCGGTTCCAACTGCGACCAGGATTGCGTCGCAGGAATCAACAGCATCCAAGGCCTGCAAGCCGACTACGTGTGGCACAAGGAAACGTCTCTCCGGGATTATGACGCGATCGTCCTTCCCGGAGGTTTTGCTTACGGCGATTACTTGCGCTGCGGCGCGATCGCAAGGTTCTCGCCGATCATGGATGCCGTAGTCAGCGACGCGCGTGCCGGTAAACTCGTACTCGGCACGTGTAATGGATTCCAGGTCTTGTGCGAAGCCGGGTTGTTGCCCGGAGCGCTCGTGCGAAATCGATCGCTCCGGTTCGTGTGCGAGATGGTTACTCTTCGCGTCGAAGTGCCGGACTCAGCTTTCACCCGGGGACTTGCCGAAGGAACTTTGCTTCGAATGCCGATCGCGCATGGAGAAGGTTGTTATTTCGCCGATAAGCAAACGCTGCAGGCGCTCAATGACGAACGCCGCGTGATCATGCGTTACGCCAATGATCGCGGCGAAATTGTTCCTGACGCCAATCCCAATGGATCGATCGAAAACATTGCCGGCATTTGTAATCGGGAAGGCAATGTCTTCGGATTAATGCCCCACCCCGACCGCGCCTGTGACGCGCGACTGGGCAGCGCTGATGGGGTCCGGATTTTCGAATCGATGATGCAAACCATCGTAGCACGGCACGCGCGCGCTGCCTAAAATCGCCGCCTTCGGGGTTCGGGAAGATCAGTTAGCCGAACCGCCAAAATGGGTCGAAAACGGGGCTAAACGAAGCCTCGGAGTGTCAAAAGCGCCTGTTCATGTAATTAACAGTTGTGTAATGAAATTTGACACACTTTTGGCACTTTGCGGGGCTTTCCCCAGGTAAAATGGCCTGGCAGCCGGGTTGCTAAAGAATACTGGCAACAACCAACCCTATACTATGCTCCTTGAAAAAACGTTTCATATGAGTCAACCGCTGGCCGAATCCAAAGCTCGCCTGACCAGCATTCAATCTTACAAACGCCAGTTCGTCATGGTCACAAAGGCGACCGTGACCTCTTCCAAAACCGTGGAATTCAGCTTCCGCGGTCCGCTCGGCTTCGAAGCCCGTACGGTCTTCCTGGCGACCGACAGCGATTGCCCGGAACAACTCGCGTTCGAATCCGTCGGCGGAAACATCGACATCGTGGGACTTGTTGATTTCACCGCGATCCGTCCGAGCTGCACCGAGATCACGCTGGCGATTCATTATAAGATCCACAATCGCCTGTTCGCATGGCTCGATCGCTACTTCGGATTTGTCGATGCTTTTGTAAATGCCGAACTTCGAAGCATTCGAGCGCATTTTGAAGGCATCGCCACGCCCTACGTTGAGCGGATCCCACTCATGCCAATGTTCGAGACGGCGACGGCAGCCTAGTTTCGTCAGCACCTCCATAGAAAAAGCACGGAGCTTCGGTTCCGTGCTTTTTTATTTGATCCGAACGGCGTGAGTTTTATCGAGGCGGAGAATCTGTCCAGATTTCAACGCGACGTTGGTCTTCGGATCGATGATTTTTTGTCCGTCCAGTTGGACACTGCCTTGTTTGATTAAGCGGCTTGCTTCTGCCCGCGACCTCCGCTTGGAAAACGCCTGCGAATAAATCTCCACCACCAGCGCGACTATCTGGTCAGTCTTCGCTTCGAACATCGGAAGCTCTGCATCTTCCAGCCGCTTCTCGCTGAATCTCGCGTTCCAGTCAACCAGCGTTCTCTGGGCGACATCCTCCGAGTGGTAGGTCTTCACAATTTCGAGTGCGAGTTGTTTCTTCGACTCGAAAGGGTCGGCTGCCTTCGGAAACTCCCGGCCAAGCAACAGTTCGTAATAACGCGGCATCAATTGATCCGAAATGCTCATGAGTTTGCCGAACATGTCCGCCGCCGGCTCGCTCACACCGACGAAATTGCCGAGGCTCTTGCTCATTTTTTTCACGCCATCCAACCCTTCGAGAAGGGGCATCGTCATCACCACCTGCTGCGGCTGATTTTCCTCTTTTTGGAAATCGCGCCCGACCAAAATGTTAAAGAGCTGATCAGTCCCGCCGAGTTCGACGTCCGCTTTCACCATGACGGAATCCCAGCCCTGCATGATCGGATATTGAATTTCGTGAGCGTGGATCGCCTGTTGGTTGTCGATACGCGCGCGAAAATCCTCGCGCTGCAACATTTGCTGCAGGGTGACTCGACTGTTGAGCCGAATCACGTCTTCATACGACATCGCGCGAAACCAATCTCCGTTGCACACGATTTCGGTCCGGCCGCGATTGAGGATTTTGAATGCCTGGTCGCGGTAGGTCTCGGCGTTCGCCATGACTTCTTTGTGGGTGAGATGGGGCCGAGTCACCGAGCGGCCGCTCGGATCGCCGATCATCCCGGTAAAATCACCAATGATCAAAATTGCCTGATGCCCGAGGTCCTGAAATTGACGCAACTTTCGCAGAACGACCGTGTGACCGAGGTGGATATCCGCGCTTGTCGGATCGACCCCGAGTTTGACGCGCAAGGGGCGGCCCAAACCGAGTTTTTCCTTCAACTCACCTTCGCTGATGATTTGAACGGCGCCTCTTTTTAACGAAGCCAATGCTTCACCTGGTTGCATCATCGGCAATTCTAGTGGGCACCGCGACTGCGGGCAAAGATTTCCGAGGGATTACGAAACTGTTCTTATTTGTTCTTATTCAACAACTCACGGACTTGATCGATGGTGAGCGGCGGGTTTTTCCGACTAAGCGATTTTTGACTCTTACCCTGCTCCCGAAAGACCCGTTCGTCTTCGGCGTAGTTTCGGCCCGAAACCGACAGACCGGCGTCGTAGACGGGGCGAACGTCACGCGCGGATGAACTGGCAATTTGGCGATGGATATCGACGTTGCGCACTTCAACGATGGATCGCGATCGCAAATCAGCTTTGTTTGACCGGGAAGAATACTCCCTGGTAGCTGCCGCACGCGTGTCATTAAAGGTCTTCTGCTTCGGCGCCGACTCGGCCACGAAAGTCGTCGCGGTTTGCTGATGACCGGCGACTTTAGAATCGGCGGTAAACGCTTTGCCCTGGGCGCGGTTGTGCAGCTCCATGTTGGGACGCAACAAGCGGTCAACCAGTGTCTGTTCCTGTTCCTGCGCAGAGGCGCTCTTTGAAAAAAAGAAAGCAACACCAAACAAAACCAGCCAGCGCACACGCGTACGCTGCCAATCAATCGACGCGGTTGTAAAGCTAATTCGCCCTTGGGTCAGCGACCGAGCGCCATTCGCAAATTCCCGGCGCCGGGCGGCGGCTGGATTCGCCCCCGCAAGATCTCCTGAGCCGTAACCGGACGCTCATAATATCGATCGTTCGCGCCTTTGCGGGTGGCGACCACTGCGCCTTCGAGCGAGACCCCGGCGAACAAACCTTTGCTTCTGCTATAACTGTAAATGGCCGCGGTCGGCGCAACATTCGCTTCCGCCGCCCGTCCGACCGGGCCTGCGGCCACGCTTGCGTCAGCGCCGAGCGTGACGTTACCGCCGCGCGAAAATGCGCGGACCGCAGCGTCATTATTGAGCACAAAAACAAAATCAGTGACCTCACCCCCAAATTGAAGACCCCAGCCGGCACCGCCAGTGCCGATGAACGACGGACCTGACCAGCCGTGCCGGGTTCGCGCGACAACCACGCCTTCGCCCACTTTTCCGCTAAATATGAAGGCACCCTTCGCCACACTGATGATTGCGAGGCCGCGAGCATGTTTCAAAATTTGAGGAGGCAAACCCTTTTCGGGCATGTGCCGGAATTCGCGAACTGTGACGGCCGATCGATCAACGACGCCTTGATCGGTCGCGTTCGCTGTGATTAGTGATAAAGAAAAGACGACAAGGATGAAGGTTAACTTTTTCATTGGTTCACCTTTGGTTCGCGGGCCTCTGATTGCGCGGCCGTATTTTTTAGCTGCTATTCGTTCCGGGTTTTCGTTAGGCGACCAACATGCAACCGGATGAAATTGTTATGCGTGAGGCCCTGCGCCTCGCTGAAAAAGCGCGTGCTGCCGAAGAGGTACCGGTTGGCGCATTGGTGGTCCGAGACGGCAAAATAATCGCGCGCGGCTACAATCAGGTCGAATTGTTAAAGGATGCGACTGCCCATGCTGAGATGCTGGCCCTGACTGCGGCGGAAGCGGCGGTCGGAGACTGGCGTCTGACCGATTGCGATCTTTATGTAACCAAAGAGCCGTGTCCGATGTGCGCCGGTGCGATCGTGCACACCCGAATTCGGCGCGTCATCTTTGGTTGTCCGGACATTCGGGCTGGAGCAGCCGGAACGGTAATGAATTTGGTCGACAACGCCGCGTTGAACCATCGTTGCCAGATCACAAGCGGTGTTTTGCAAAACGAATGCGCGGCCATTCTTCAGGATTTCTTTCGGAAGAAACGCGGGAAAGATGAATCGCCCGGCGTCTAAAAAGCTGCCTCGCTAGGACTCGAACCTAGACAAAGAGATCCAGAATCTCTGGTGCTACCATTACACTACGAGGCAAAGGAGTCGGAAATCTAGAGCCAGATTGGACGCCTGCAAGCAGCTCAATCCACCTCTCCAAAGTCGCACTTTCGCCAAATCCGAAATCGGAATCTCGAAATCCGAAACACTCAGGTTCGAACTTCAGATCGTTATTTCGGCGCCTTCGCGCGCACCTTCTACTTCGAGCTTTTTGCCTGTGTTGGACGCCAATTCACGCGCCATTTCTACCATCTTGTCGATCGCCTGATCATCGTGTCTCGGATCGTGATGAAACAGAATGAGCCGTCTGACTCCGGCGTCGACAGCCAAATTGATCCCTGCCGAGAGCGAACCGTGGCCCCAGCCGACATGGGTTTGATATTCGTCATCGGTGTATTGAGCATCCAGGATCAGGAC
>JAJPJU010000007.1 GCA_021324035.1 Spartobacteria bacterium
GAGACCGAACCGGAAATCTTCCAAACAATGGACGATTTGCGCGAAGTGGGCTGTCAGGTTTTGACGATGGGCCAATATTTGCGACCGACGCCGAATCATTTGCCGGTGGTCGAGTTCATTACGCCGCAGCAATTCGATCTCTATGGCGACATCGCGCGCAAGAAAGGATTCGAGCACGTCGCTTCCGGTCCATTGGTGCGCAGTTCGTATCACGCGGCCGATTTTCACCCGGTTGTCCGCTGAGAACGCGACTTGCTGAACATCTCTGATCGCTGAGGGATTCAACAAATCAGGATTCTTCGCTTCGCTCAGAATGACAGAAACAGCAACATCGATAGCGAATAAATCAAAAGTCGGGGCAGTCATTCCTGCATACAACGAGGAGAAACATATTGGTGATGTTGTGCGCCGGACGCGGCAACTGCTCGACAATGTTCTGGTTGTCGATGACGGATCGGCCGACAGGACCGCGGATCGCGCGCGTGAAGCCGGCGCCGAAGTGATCGTTCACCAGCAAAATCAGGGCAAAGGTGAAACGATCAAAACCGGGCTGCGTCACTGGCTCGAGCGGGAATTCGATTTCGTGATCGTTCTCGATGCTGACGGGCAGCATCGGCCCGAAGAGATCGATCGGTTCGTGACGGCGGCGCTTTCGGCGGACGCGCCGAAATTGGTCCTCGGCAATCGAATGAATGATGTCTCGTCGATGCCGCTGGTCCGCCGTTTTGTGAATCGCTGGATGAGCGATCAAATCAGCGCCTTGTGCGGCCAGAGAATTCCGGACACGCAATGCGGTTACCGATTGCTACATCGACAGCTGATTCCCGAATTGCTCGGCGGCGCCGCTCGTTTCGATTACGAAACCGAGATGCTGATCATCGTCAGCCGGAAAGGTTTTCGAATCGGCGCGGTCCCAATCAGCACTGTTTACTCGGACGAAGTCAGCAGCATCCATCCGGTGCGCGACACGATCCGATTTTTCAAATTGATGCGGCGCTACAAGAAATCGTAACCGGAATTACGGCTTTTTCGCCGGCAGCGGTTTGCTGCTCTTGAGAATCTCTTCCTCCGACGTGAGCTTCGGCGCTTTGCCGCTGAAAATCACGCGGTTAGGCTTTTCGGCCAACGCGTCGATCAAAGCTTTCGCGTGAGTGGTAATTACCTTGAGATTCAACAGCGTGACGTGCAGCTCTTTCATCTGATCCTGAATCGATTTGTCGGTTGAACCAATGAATGTGTTTGCCGTGCCGACGAATTGGTCTGCATCCTTGGAAACGCTCTCCAGGTTGCTAATCACGTTCTGCAAATTATCGACATCGAGCTTCAACGAATCGGCGAGGGGACCGAGCTTGGGCATGAAACCGTCGAGCCCGCCGTGCAAATCCGTTACGGTGACGTTGAGATTGTCGAGTAGCTTATTTGCATTTTCGAAAAGCGGGCCCGCCGCAGCAGTAATTTGCTCAATCCCGTAGGCGGAATGTCCTTCGATCGCCGCGTTATTGGCGAGCGTCTTCCCACCCGGACTGCCGGCGGAAAGCGCGACAAATTTCGGGGAAAGCAACGTGTCCGAACTCAACGTCGCCGTCACGTCGGCAGGTATCGGCGGGACATCCTCGTCCAACTCGATCGTCACAATAACGGCGTCTCGCTTGTTCGAGAGTTTTGAGCGTTCCGCGGAAGTAAGATGACGCATCGCGATGACGCGGCCCGCCGGCGCTCCCGCGTAACGCACCTCGGAGTGAACTTTGATGCCGGTGACGTCTTCGTATTGAATTTGCAAAGTGCGCGTCGGTTTTTTCAAACGATAACCGGACAGCGCGAAAGTGAGTGCGGCGAGCAGCACCACGCTGCAGATAATGACCGAGAGAGCTACCAGGTAATCCGAAAGGTTCTTTTTCATGCGGTCTTGCGATGAAATCGATGGCGCGCGCTCACGAAGGGTCGCGGTTTCACCTGCTGATGATCTTCATGTTCATCCTGCGAAAGATTCAATGGAATCGGTCCGTCGGCCTGGCCATTGATGAACTGTTGGACCTCCGGATTCAAGCTATTGCGAATTTCATCCGGTGTCCCCTGGGCAACGATCGAGCCGTGGCCCAGCATGATCATGCGGGTGGCGATCCGAAACGCGCTCGTCATGTCATGCGTGACCACGACCGCAGTCATGTGCGCGCCATGGGTCAACTTTTGAGTCAGTTGATCCACCACTGCGGTCATGATCGGGTCCAATCCGGAAGTTGGTTCATCGCTGAACAGCAGCTCCGGATCGAGCGCGAGAGCGCGGGCGAGGCCGACGCGTTTTTTCATTCCGCCGCTGATCTCGGCCGGTTTTAAGTTCTCGAAACCGCGCAGGCCGACCATCTGCAGCTTTTCTTCGACGATTCCGGCAACTTCGTCGGACGATTTGTCGGTATGTTGCTCCAGGGGCAAAGCCACATTTTCACCCACCGTCAGGGACGCGAGCAATGCGCCGGATTGAAACAACATCCCAAAACGTTTTCGGATGGATTCAATCTCGCGCTCGGACATCGCGGTGATTTCCTGGCCGAAAATTTTTACGGAGCCGGAGGTCGGCTTCATCGAACCGATGATGTGTCGAAGCAGCGTGCTTTTGCCGCACCCGCTTCCTCCCATGATCACCAACGTTTCGCCTCGATGGACGTTGAAAGAAATGTCCTTGAGCACCGTGCGGTCCCCGAACTGGCGCATGAGGTTTGTAACTTCGATGACAGGTGTGTCAGGCATGGAAAGAATGACAAATGACGAATGACGAATGACGAAAGAATCCCGAAGCCAGGACGATGAAGTTCACGTTTTGCTCCTCCAGACGGTGGCCGTTAGTCGCTGGTGCTTCATTTTTTTCATTCGTTCGGCATTCACTATTCGGCATTCGTCATTCCATCTCCTCATGCTCCGAAGAAGAAAATTCCGGTTAGAATCGCGTTCGTCACCAGCATTGCCAACAGTGCCTGGACGACGGATGCAGTTGTCGCCTGGCCGACGCCTTCCGCTCCGCCGTCGACATTCAATCCCGCGTTGCATGCGATCGTGATAACGATCCACGCGAACACGGCGCTCTTGATCATGCCGGAATACAAATCCCAGGTGTTAGCGCTCTCGAGCGCGCGCATGATGTATCCGGCGGTGTTGAAATTGAGAGCAAACCGGCAAACCGCCCATCCGCCGCCGACGCCGATGTAATTTCCGAAAATCGTCAGAGCGGGAAGCATGATCATCATCGCGAGAAAACGCGGCACGACCAGATATTGAATAGGATTGATCGCCATCACTTCTAGCGCTTCGATCTCTTCCGAGACTTTCATGGTTCCGAGCTCGGCCGCGACCGCCGAACCGCTGCGACCGATCACGATGACCGCGATCAAAACCGGCCCCATTTCCCGCAAGATCGACAGCATAACGAGATCGGGAACGTAAATTTCCGCGCCCATTTGCCGGAGCGAGTGCGCTGCCTGCATTGCAAGGGTGACTCCGATGCTGAACGCGGTTAGCGCTA
>JAJPJU010000213.1 GCA_021324035.1 Spartobacteria bacterium
CGGTCATTCTGCTTTCTATGTTTAGCTTTCGGGCAGTCACGTCACGGGCTAATTACAAGGTGATCGTCATTCAAATCTCATGAACACTGCTCTGGGCCGCTATCTGCCGCCGCCAGCCGTTTTCAAAATGAATCGGATCGGCGACGATAGATCACCGCGTCATGTAAGCGTGCGATTTGCTGGTATTGAACTTTCAGTAACACTGCCAACGCCGGGAAATCTTTTATCGGGGAGAGCGCGTTTGGCGTAACCTCGGTATCAATGATGTAAGCAGGCGGGTGTCGCGCGAAATCATTCTCCAGATCCTTCCATGCCCAATCTTGGATCAGTGTGCGATGATCGAGACCCGGCACATCATGGCCAAACAGATAGCCGGTCAGAAAATAAGTCGTTACGTAACGGCAGGCAGGTCTTCTCTGTGATTCGAGATAAAGACCGGGGTGCTGTCCCCAAACGAAAATCCGATCAGTCGGAGCTGAGTGCTCCAAGATGTATCTTGCTGCTTCACGCGGTTCAGGTTTGAGCGTGGCTCGGCTCAAGCTAACGATGAAAAACGCAAAAACAGTGACCCCGAGCCAAATGTAGGTGACGCTTGGTCGGAACCATTTACCGACGACGATTTCGTCGGACCAGAGTCGGGAATAAAACGGCGCCGCCAAAATGGCGAAAGGCAGGATGAGCTGAATGTAATAATGGGGAAAGAATCTGCTGCCGGCCATTACGCCGATGATCGATACAAAAAGGAGCAGGACCAGGGCAGTCCGCTCTGGGGATTGTCCCCAGATACCGTACTTGCGACGGAGTGAAAAGATCGCTCCAAGAATGAGCGGCAAACAACAGGCAACAAATGCCGCCGTATTCACGGCGGCACGATCCCAGAACATGTGCCGGATCGTGTGCTCACTAACTGTCCAATAGAATGCCTCACTCAGAATGCCTTGTTTCCAAAGGATGACGCTGAAAATTCCCAGAGTGATGCAAAATGCTGATGCGAACAAAGCGGCCCGGCCTATCGCTTTCGGTAATTCGCGACGGTCACGATAAGCTGGTAACAGAAAATAAATCCCGAGCGGTACGGCTGCGATTGCAGCCGGTTGTTTAAGAAGAAAGGCAACGGCCAGCAGGCCCCCCGATACCAACAGTGCCGGTTGTGCGGTTGAATTGCGGGGCCGCAAGGCAATTGCATAGGCCCAAGCAATTGGTAGGTTCATCAAAAGTTCGCCGTCGAAACACAGAGTCTTGTCTGGCCCCCATGAATGGAAAATTCCGTAGAGCAAGGCAGCGACCAGCCCGGTTTGCACATCGAACAAGCGACGCCCGATGAGATAAAGCGCTGCCATCGTAGCCAGTGTCCAAACCAATGCACCGGCGTGCAGCGCAAACCAATTGTATTTACCCGTCAGTTTGAACACAGCGGCGTAGGTCCAGAACAGAAGCGGCGGTTTGCTGTCGGTTGCGTCAGCGTATGGCCGGCCGCCATCGACGATTTCATTGGCGACTACTGAGTAGATGGCTTCATCATCAATATCGTACCGTGCAACGAGCGACGCCGCTCGCACAACGATGGTGACCAGGACGATGACAAAGACTGCTCGCCAAAGGTGTTTTGGCATCTCGGTTAGACCGACTAATACCTACCCTGTTCGAAAGCGAATCGTCGACTCAAAGGAATCTGGGTCGCAAGACCTTTGACCCCTCGATGGCGAAGTCGAAGATACAAGCCCCAATGAAAACGAATATAGCGACCATTACACTGCTCACTTTGCTGCTCACTCTTCCGGAAACCTCGATCACGTCGCCAGTTTCGAAAGATGAGGAAGAAATCCGGAACCTCGAGACATGATAGCAAGAAGCGTGGAACAAGAATAAAGCCACAGAGGCAACGCTCCCAACCTATTAAAGTCGCGCACAATCGAGGTGTGGTTCGGATGAGATGACTTTGCACGAACCAGACCGGAATCGGGAACGCTGCAAGAAATGATGCACTGTTGGCAAGTAACGATTAGTTGTCAGGCCGCGCCTAGCGATGTTTGCAACATGAAAACATCCCTCGCCTTTAACTCAATTGTGCTGGCTCTTGTTAGCTGGCTTTCCGGGGACGTAAAAGGGCAGACAGTGTTCTTCAACTTCGACAACGCGCCTCTTTACTCCACGCTTCCGATCGATCAGACGATGAGCGGAGTTACCGCGCACTTCAGTTCCGGCAGCATTGGTTACAACTATTCGATTCAGCGAGCCGATGTGCTCGGGTTTACGCCAGCAGGGTTTTCCGGAAACTGTATTTATCCGAATCAAGTCTATTTGTGCGATCTTTTGATTTCATTCGATCACGCACTTACCGCCATTTCTTTGATGTATTCGCCGGAGGAGTACGCTACCGATTCGTCTTGCACGATGCGGATCACTGCGTACCTGGGAACAACCTACGTTGGAACGAACACATTCACGATTGCCCCGCCAGGCACGTGGCCGGTCGGAACACTATCGTTTCATTCAGCTCAACCCTTCGACAATGTGATAGTACACTACGATGCGCCACCAATCACGGGCGGCGATTATGGTCCCATTTTCATGGTCGACAACGTCCTGGTCACAGAAGTTCCGGCTCTGACCCGCGTTGTTTCGCGAATGATGCATGGATCAGCCGGCACATTCGACCTCGATATCACTGCCGGCAATGCAATTGAATGCCGGCGTGGCAGTCTGAACAATGCCTACACACTCGTGTTTGGCTTTTCGAATGACATCGCCAGCTGTGGCACCGCAAGCACCGGCATCGTCGCTGCTGGACCAGGACCTAATGAATGTTCTGTCGTCGTAAACGTGCCGACCGGCCAGCACGTCACTGTTCAGCTTAGCAACGTGACTGATGTCAACGCGATAACAACGACCGCGTCTGCTATGATGGGCGTTTTGGTTGCCGACACGAACTGGGATGGTTTTGTCGACGCGATCGACACCAGTCAGACGAAATCACAATCCGGAAATGCAGTAACTCAATCAAATTTTCGAGAAGACGTGAACGCAGATGGATTCATCGATGCGATCGACGTCGCCCTCGTAAAATCCAGATCAGGGACTTCCCTTCCAGTTGCAGGCAGTGCCTCCAGATCTCATCAACGATTTCCGGCGCGCTAAAAGATTATTCGAGGAACCATACCGAATCTATGCCTTGGCGGCATAAGCGGTCTGCCCGCCACGGCCTTGGAGTCAAAATTCTTGTACTGAGCATGGCGACCCTAACGGGATTCGAACCCGTGTTACCGCCGTGAAAGGGCGATGTCCTAGGCCTCTAGACGATAGGGTCCACGAAGCCGCCCAATATTCCATTCGTTGGCCACAAGGCAACCTGCCGCGATTTTCAAGCGGCGGCCTTGGAAAGATCGGCTGCGAGCGCCGCGGTGCGCGCGGTTGCGCCGCGATGAATTTCCAAAACTTGGCGCGCGTTGGCCACCATCTTCTCCCGCTCCTCCGGATTGGCGAGCAGGTGGGCCATGGCCCGGCGCAAGTCGGTCGCCGAACTGACCTGGACTGCCCCACCCTGCGCGATCAGCGATTTCGCGAGGGCGCTGAAATTTTCCATATGCGGACCAAATATCACCGGTTTGCCGGCCAGGATCGCTTCCGCCGGATTTTGTCCGCCGCGCGCGAGCAAACTTTTGCCGACGAATACCAGCGTAGCGGACGCATA
>JAJPJU010000038.1 GCA_021324035.1 Spartobacteria bacterium
CGGATGCGACCGGCTTCGTCGCAGTCGCGCGCGGCTCGGATAAATCGGGAAAAGATCAAAACCTGGTCGGTCGCGGCCAATCGCAAAAGGAAGCAGAAGAGAATGCGATGACGGAATTGAACAAAGCCGGAGCGACCAAAGGTCAGAAGATTGTATATCGCTATTTTTCACACGGTGCGGATGGGAAATAGGGACGTGCGACCGGCGACCAGTTAGGTAGGGGCGCGAGTACTAAAGTTTCGCTCAAAAAATGGCGATTGGATGTGATCGCTTGTCATCCGCGTGGAACTCGCCATTTTCGGTGGATGCGGAAATGGCGCACTTTCTTTTGTGTCGGGTTATTGCTGACAATGATTGTGGGTCCCACGAAATCCGCGGAGCGCGTGGCCAAAGGTACTTCAAACGCCCCTCCTGATGAAGCACCGACACCAACTCCGAGCCCGACGCCGGTTGTTTTCTCCACGCAGACGCTCTCCGATCTGAAGCGATTGCAACAGGCAGCCCTGAGTAGCGATTACGCGTATCGCGAAGTCGCGCACCTTTCTAATAATATTGGGCCACGATTAAGCGGATCGACCCAGGCGGCGAAAGCGGTTGAGTACGTGGCAGGCGAGTTGAAGGCAATCGGTTGCGAAGTCCAGCTGGAGAAAGCGATGGTGCCGCATTGGGTGCGCGGTGAGGAAACTGCGGCGCTCGTGCAATGGCCGGGAATGGCAGACGGAACAACCCAAAAGGTTTTGCTTTGCGCGCTCGGCGGAAGTGTTGCAACTCCAGGTGCAGGAATAACCGGTGAAGTCATCGCCGTTAAGGATTTCGACGAACTCAAAACGCTGCCGCGCGACAAGGTCGCGGGCAAAATCGTGCTTTTCACTTATGCGTTCGACAAACGCATGGCCGCGCAAGGTCAGAGCGGCCAGGCCTACGGCGAGGCGGTCGAATACCGAAGCGACGGTCCCAGCGCGGCCGCGAGACTAGGTGCTGTCGCCTGTTTGATTCGCTCTGTCGGCGGCGCGGATTATCGGCTCCCGCACACCGGATCGACGAAATACGCACCCGATGCACCAAAAATTCCGGCCGGCGCGGTAACCAGCGAAGACGCGGACCTCATTGCCGCCCTGGTCAAGGAAGGCCCCGTAAAGATGAAACTCGTGCTAACGCCGCAAACGTTGCCCGATGTCGAAAGCGCAAACGTGATCGGCGACATCAAAGGCAGCGAACATCCGGAACAGGTCGTGATCGTTTCCGGCCATCTCGATTCGTGGGATTTGGGAACAGGCGCAATCGACGACGGCGCGGGCGTGGCGGTTTCGATGGAAGCCGCGAATCTGATCCACAAACTGAATTTGAAACCGAAGCGCACCGTTCGCGTGATTGCGTGGATGAATGAAGAAAACGGGACGCGGGGCTCGAAGCAATACGCCAAAGATCACGAGAAAGATTGGCCCAACCACATGGGAGCGATGGAAACCGACGGCGGCGCCGATCATCCGGTTGGGATGAATCTCCGGGCGAAAGCGGAGGTGAAGGAAATTCTCAAACCGGTCGCGGCGATTTTGCAAGAGTCGGGCGCGGGAGCTCTCCAGTTGAGCGAGCACGTCGGCGCGGACATCAGCCCGATGGAAAAAGGAAATGTGCCTACGTTCGCGCCGATGCAGGACGGCCGGTTCTATTTCAATTACCATCACACCGCGGCCGACACCCTCGACAAGATCGACCCGAAAAATCTGCAGGAAACATCCGCGATCGTCGCGGTGTGGGCTTACGCAATCGCGAACGCGGAACGCGATCTGCCACGATAGTGACAGGTGAAATGTGACGAGTGAAAAACGGCGTCGTCAGATGAGACGCTGTTTGGTATTAGCTCGCGCGTGAGATTGGAGACGATCAATTCGATCGCACAAATCGTCGCCGCGATTGGCGTGCTCGCGTCGTTGTTTTATCTGGCGGTGCAGATCCGCCAGAACACCAGGTCGCAACGCTCGGTGGTGGTCGACTCCCTGACCAGTTCGTTGATCGCACTTCTTGGACCGCTCAGTCAGTTGATTCGCGGGAAATCGTGATCGCATGGAAGGAGCTTTTCCAAATCGCGCCGAGGCCGGACGGTTCCTGGCGACAAAGCTCAGCAAATATTCGGGGCGCGATGACGTCATCGTGCTCGGATTGCCGCGCGGCGGAGTGCCGGTTGCCTGCGAAGTTGCGCAGGCCCTGCGGGTTCCACTCGACGTTTTCATTGTTCGAAAACTTGGCGTTCCGGGATTTGAAGAACTCGCGGTCGGCGCGATCGCTTCGGGCGGGGTGCGAGTTTTGAATCAAGAAGTGGCAAATGCCTTGCCCAATGCCGACGAAATCATCGATGCGGTCACTCAACGGGAAACCGCCGAGCTGGAACGGCGCGAGCACGAATATCGCGACGGCCGGCCGGCCCCGGAAATTGGCGGACGAACGGTGATTCTCATTGATGATGGCCTGGCCACCGGCGCGACCATGCGCGCGGCGGTCAAGGCATTGAAGCAACGCGGCGCAGCGAAAATTGTAGTGGCGGTTCCAGTCGGCCCGCCGGACACCTGCCGCGAGTTCGAAGATGTAGCCGATGAAGTGGTTTGCGCGAGCGCGCCGGAGTCTTTTCAGGCGGTTGGCCAGTATTACGACGATTTTTCGCAAACGACTGACGAAGAAGTGCGCGATCTACTCGCGAAGGCCGCCAAGTCCTGAGATGGTCGCCCTATTGAGGCGATGCTTCGGGATTCGGCGCAATCTCTGGCGTTGGAGGATTCTCGTTAGGGCCCCGTCGCCGCGGTCCGCCATGATGCTGTTGCATCCAATGCTGACGGCGTTCTTCCATTTGCTTGAGCCGCTGCTGTTGTTCCGGCGTCAAATATGCCGCGATCTCGCGGTGCGCTTCCGTCAACACATCGCGAACGTGTTTGCCGGTGTCCCCGCGGATTTCTTCGAGCTGCGCGCCGGCCTTGTCGATGATTGGGCCGATCTTGGTCATTTGTTCGTCGGTTAAACGAAGTTGCCAGCGCAAACGGTTCTTCATGGTCTGCGCCGCCATCCCGGAATGGGCGGCAAGCAGGAAGTGGTGACCGATTGACATGGTCACGAACACGCCGGTCGCGCCGCCGGCAATGAAAACCAGAAGAAAACCGGCGATGAGTTTCCACTTCAGCGCGCTGTTCATTGCGCGACCTCGTCCTGGATCGCGGAATCCGCAATGGCGAATTCGTTACCGGACGCGAAAAGGGAATCACTGCTGCTGTTGAATTCGAGATACGCGCCGGCGCTCGCGAGCACGATCACCGCCGCAGCCATCACTGCGACGCGGCGGAGCAATCCCGACATCGCCCCACCGTTTCCGTTTCGGCGCGACAGAGCAATCACTCGGGTGTCGAACCCGAATGGCATTTCCGAGGGCGTTTCGTCGCCGGCCTGGGCCGCGCTCCGCAACAATCGCGCTAAATCGAAGTCGCTCATAGATTCGGGCCGACTCCAAGTTTTGTGAGTTGAGCTTTCATTTTTTGCCGGGCTCGGAACGCGCGCACCTTGATCGCCGCCGTGCCCATCCCGGTTATCTGGTGAATTTCTTCAATGGAACGGCCCTGCAAGTAAAGCAAATCAATGATCAGCCGCTCGACCGGCTTCAAGAACTCGAACAAATGTTCCACCAACTGGCGGGACGCAAGCCGATTGTCCGGGGCAAGTTCTTCCGACGAAACGGCCAGGTTTTTCACGACAGCTTCTTCTTCTTCGGACAAATCCGCGTGTCGCAATTCCGGCCGCACTTTCTCCGACTCAATCTGGGTCAGACAGGTGTTCACGGCGATGCGGGAGACCCAATGTTCCAACGGGACCTTGCCCGAGAACTGGGAAAGTTTTTGAAAGACCTTGATGAAGATCATCTGGCAAAGATCCTCCTCAGGAGTTCGTCGCGGCCGATGGGACCGCACCATTTTCGCGACAAGCGGATATAGCCGCTGCACCAGTTGGCGAGCCGCTTCATCGTCGTGCCGAAGCGCGGCTTGCACCAGCGCATCAGGTTGAAGATCATCCATGTCCAAAGCGTATCCACACTATAGCTAAAGACGGGCGTGGAGGCATTTTGGTTACGAATAAAAGGGCCAAAACCCAAGCCCCAAAATCCCCCGATCGAGCCTCAGATGAGGACACGAATTACACGAATCTTCACGAAGGTAAGGCGATTGCCCCTAATCGCCCGCTTGCCAAGCCGTAGCCTTGGCGAAGGCTGGTCACCCGTCACTATCCGTCCCAATACCCATCAGTAATCCATTCTCGAGCACCGACGGATTAATCGTCAGAAATAAAACCACGCCGTCGACCGGCGAAATAACTTTTTCCAACGTGTCGCCGAACAAATCGCCGACGCGGCCGATCTCTTTTCCTTTCTTCACCGCATCACCTGCCGCGACCTTCGGATACCACATCCCCGCGCATTTCGTGTAAACCCATTCGAACTGTGTCAGCACTCTTACCTGTTTCGCAATTCGCGTTTCGCGTTTCGCATTTTCAAGCATCCCTAGGTGCTCCATGACGCTTGTCACGCCATTCACCAGCAACTCCACCTGGTCCTCCTGCATCTGCCCCACTCCGCCCGCCTCCGCCAAGATCGCCGGAATTCCTTTCTCC
>JAJPJU010000241.1 GCA_021324035.1 Spartobacteria bacterium
ACCTGCACGTGCCCGTCGACATTGGGTGAGCAGGCTTTAATCAGCGAACTGGCTGCGGGGATGGCATCGGAATCTCCGTTCACCAGCGATTTTGTGTTGTCGTTTCCTGTGTGCGCGCCGTTGACGGTGCGTCCGCCGGCTTCCACCCACACCATGTTGTCGCCCAGCGATGAAATCTGGTCGCGAATCTGCTGCGAGCCGCCTTCGCCGATCGCCACCGTGCAGATCACCGCGCCGATGCCGATCGTGATTCCGAGCATCGTGAGGGCGGTGCGCATTTTGTTGCGCGCCAAAACGCGCAGTGTGATGCGCGCCAGGTCTGCAAATGACGTGCTGTACGCGGAGTCCCTCGGTGTGGCCAACGGCGCAATCCTCTAGGCAGTTAGACGCGCGGCATTGTCCTGCGGTTTTCGAAATCTACCTGGGCTGGATTTGTTTCGGCAGGTCGCGGCTAGGGCTTATCGCCCCCCGGGGGATTCCCGCGTGCGTTCAGTCTCTGCTGCCCGCGAAGAGCCGCGCGATAGCTACAAGGACTACCGCGCCAACGAATGCGGCTGCCAGGCTCCCAAAAAATCCGAACGCCGTGATTCCCAGCTTCGAGAAAATCCATCCGCCGATCAGCGCGCCCACCATTCCCAGAATCGTGTCGGCGAAGCACCCAAAGCCTCGCCCGCGCGTCACAGTGCCCGTCAGCCATCCGGCGATTAATCCGATAAGGATCCACGCGAGCAATCCGTGGTCGTAATAAATAACGCCCATCCTGTGCGGTCCCATATGCGGCGGATTATCTCACATCACCCGTCCGTAAAAGCAACACAAACGTCCGGAGACGCTCGCCGTCGCCCAGCAACAATCAAATTTAAGTGTAACAACAGCGATACAATGAGCATCCTAACTCTTGGGTTTTTGCCTCGGACAAATATAATTGAGGCGCGCTATTTCCGGGCGAACGTCGGGTTCCACGGTTGTCACTTGTCGGAAGACGGCACTACGGGATTCACTGTATTTACAAGGGCGAAGGTCGCTCTGTAGGCTATCCGACATTCACCAAATACGGGGCTCCTCGTGATGCGGAAGAGAATACTGGTCGCCGACGATAACGAGCTGGTTCGAAAGCTTCTGCATCTCATGCTTGAGCGTAATGCAGGATGGGAAGTTGCCGTAGCGCAGGACGGACGCGAGGCGATAGCAAAGGCGCAGGAATTCAAGCCCGACGTGGTGATTCTTGATTTCGCCATGCCCGATATGGACGGGTTGCAGATAGCGCGGCGGATCTCTCAACAATTGCCTGGCGCAGCGATCCTTCTGTTCACGATTCACGATTCCCCGGAAATGAACTTCGAAGCGCGGCGGGCCGGAGTTTCTCGCGTGCTGCCGAAAACAGCCGCTGGTTTGCCGCTAATTAAAGCCGTCGAGGACCTGCTGGCGAACGGTCGGGAAGCGCCTCTACAAGAGGCCGTGGAGCCTGTGCCCGAAATTGTATCCGGCCCTGAATGCCAACCCGTGCCAGAGGCTGTCTCTGAACTTGCAAATGAACCGGCCACCGTAATTGCCGCCCCTCCCGTAGAACCGAGCCCCGAGATGATGCAGGCCGAAGCGAGTGGAAGCGCGCCCGCCAATTCTGATCCGGATCGTGCCACCGGCGCAACCTAAGTCATTTCTCCGCGCGACGTCGCAACTTGTTGTCAGTCGCAATCACCAGCGCCTTGCCGCTACTGCTTGTAAAGCAATCGCGGCCCGCTGACCTGCGTTGCCTTCAGATCCACACTCACCTCAACGCGATCGGCAATTTTTACGAACGGAATTCCTTTGGTCATCCCATAGTCTTTACGGCTGAAGGCCATGGTTCCGATAATCCTTCCCGAGCCTGTTCCCTTGCCGGTGATTGTCAGCGTCAGCGTCTCGTCCTTCGTTACGCCGCGCAACGTAAAGTCGCCGTCCACTTCAAAGCTATACGGACCCGTTTGAATAACTTTCGCTGATCGAAACGTGATCAGCGGATCCCGCTTGGCGTTGAAAAAATCTTTGCCTTTCAGCTTGCGGTTCTTTATGGCGCTTCCGGTATTCACGCTGGCGGCCTGAATCTTGATATCCAAAACTCCCGTCGTCACATCGGGAGACATGAATGTCAGCGTGGCCTCCCACTTGTCGAAAGTACCGTCGACAGGCGCCGACGCCTTGACGCTGAAATGGATCGCACTTTCTTCCGGCACGATCTTGAAAACAGGAACACCCACAGGACTCTGCGCCTGCGTTGCAGAGGGAAAAAAAGCGGACGCCAACAAGCAAAATAGAGTGAGCCGCATGCTCACCAGCCTCACCCTACTGCCTGGGTAAACAGAACTTGTATCCAAGAATCTTGTAAACCAGTTTCGCGGCGAGGAAATCCGACGCGTGCTGCCCGGTTTGCGGCAGCAACTCCACCACATCGGCCGCAACAATATTCCGCGCCTCGGCCACCGCGCGAATCAGCGCAGTCACCTGATACCAATCCAGGCCGCCCGGCTCCGGCGTTCCTGTCGCCGGCATGTACGCGGGATCGAAGCCGT
>JAJPJU010000174.1 GCA_021324035.1 Spartobacteria bacterium
GGAAGCCATTTCGTGAAGAGGGATAAGAAAACGTCCAACGCTGAACACCGAACATCGAACGCCGAATTTACAAGAAATGGTGTTCGCGCCGGTCTCGGGAAGAGGCATAAGAAAACGTCCAACGCTGAATACCGAACATCGAACGCCGAATTTACAGGAAATGGTGTTCGCGCCGGGGAACTTCCAGGTCAGCCATACGGAGAACGTCGTTACGATCTGGAAGATCGGTTGTTAGAATTTGCCGCTGACATCGTTAACTTTGTAGAGTCTTTGCCAAGCACAAAGGCGGGAAATCATATTGCCGGCCAGTTGTTGCGCTGTGGCACATCGCCGCTTTCAAATCATGGCGAAGTTGAAGCGGCGGAATCTCGAAAAGACTTCATTCATAAGCTCCGGATTTGCCTCAAGGAATTGCGTGAAACGAAACGTTGGTTGCGATTAGTTGATCGTTTAGAACTAGCTGATGTCTCGGCCCTCGGTTCGTGCACAGCGGAGGCGGACGAATTGATCCGAATATTTGTTGCCAGTGTGCGAACTGCTGAAAAGAGCGAACGAAAGTGAGCGCAGCTCCTCCATTCGATATTGGGCGTTCGACGTTGGGCGTTCAGCGTTTGCTTCATGATTTATGAATGATTTTTTGTTGTCGGTCTTGTTGGGAATTGTCGAAGGCCTGACGGAATTTTTGCCGGTCAGCTCAACCGGTCATCTCCGGATCGTGGAAGCACTTTTCCACCTGAACTTGCACGACAGTTTCTGGAAAATGTACACGATCGTCATTCAACTTGGCGCAATCCTGGCCTTGCCGGTTTATTTCTGGAACCGAATCCTGAATTTCCTCGGCACTTTTCCGAAAGGTGAGCGCGGCGACCGCAATTTACTGACGCATCCCTTAAGCCTGACCATGATCGCGTTCGTGGTGACGGCGCTTCCGGCGTGGGCGTTGCACAAGAAGATCGGGGAGAATTTGGAAAAGCTTTGGGTCATCGCGCTCGCGCTGCTGATCGGCGGAGTGGTGATGTGGATTGTGGACGCGCTCTGCACGCGTCCGCGAGTAATGCACATGGAAGAAATGAGTTTGCCTCAGGCGATCTGGATCGGCGCCTGCCAGATTCTTTCGGCGGTCTTTCCTGGAACTTCGCGGTCGATGTCGACCATCGCAGCGGGACAACTCGCGAGTCTTTCGCGCGAGGCGGCGCTCGAGTTTTCTTTTTTCCTTTCGATGCCGACCATGGCGGCGGCGACATTGTACGATTTCTACAAAACGTTGAAGCCGAGTCACGACAACGCGGGGGAGGGCGCACTCGCGCCGCTGTCGATGAATTCGCACGAATGGATTGTGCTCGCGATCGGCTTCATTATTTCCTTCATCGTCGCGTTAGCGGTTGTCGCCTGGTTTATGCATTGGGTGCGTCGTCGCGGTTTCGCGCCGTTTGCGATTTATCGAATCGTCCTCGGCATTGTCCTGATCATTCTCCTCACTCGCGGTCTTATCTAGATGCAACCAACCGAGGCGATCCTCCCTGATTTGCAAAGCTGCGTGCTTTGCGAGGACGTGCGGTGCGAGTTCAACGGGATGAACACGCTCGTCGGAGTGCTCAACGTGATCGCGGCGCCGTCACTGCCGATTAATTATATGCGGCTGTGCATCTGGACACGTTGGTGCAGCGGCAGCGGAAAATTCAAACAACGCTCGCGGATTGTCGGAGTGGACGAACAAAATGTCCTCGCCCAGGCCGAAGTCGAGTTTGTGTTGAAGGAGATGGAAGGCCATGCCACCAACGTTCATTACTTTGGCGGCGTCCAATTCCAGCAGTTTGGCCTCCATCACGTTGAGATTTATTTGCAGGACGAATTGCGCCTGCGTTTTCCGCTGCCGGTGGTGTTGATCCAGCGGAAATAATTCGATCAGGGACCGGGGACCAGTGACCAGTGACAAGTGACAAGTGACAAGAAGCGGGCATCAGGCATCCGAGCTGCCCTAGGGCGATTCCCCAGAGGCGCGGCAGAGTCTCGCCCTACCGAATTGGCGGTGTGAATAACTGCTTGCCACCTGGCCGCGGATTTTATATCACCGACGAGTCCATGGTCGGGAAGGTCCTCATTGGAGCACTGGTGTGCTCGTTGATTGCAATTGGTTCGGTCTCTGCACAGCAAGTGGAGATTCCGCGCGAAAAGCCGGTTGCGATCGTTCAACCGAAACCGATCGCCGTTGTTCAAACGAAACCCGCTCCTGTAGTTCCGGCGAAACCCATTTCGGTTGTTCAAACCAAGCCTGTTACGGTTGTTCAAACCAGGCCGGCTTCTCAACCGCAGATTGAATTGCGCCCGAAGGTCCAGACCGTTTCCTACACCACAACTACTGCCCCAGCTCAAACTCACACATTGAGTCTCGACCAAATGCGCCAGGCCGGCGCTACGGCTGGGCAGCATCTGCGCGAGGAGATGCACGATATCGAAGAAGACGAGCCGCCAGCGAAACCTGCTCCGCCGAAAAAGATTGCGGCGCCTGCAAATGCAGTCCGCGTGGTCGAGAAACCTTCGCGGGAGTCGGAGGCTTTCCCGGCACCGCCTGTTAATTTTTCCGGACAGACCGCATTCGTTAGGCTGGCGGACGGCTTCGACATGCCGGTAGGCAGAGGGGAAGCTCGCGGGTACTACCGGGCGCGCGGGTTTCGTTCACATGGACACATGGGAGAAGATTGGGATGGCGTCGGCGGCGGCGATACCGATCTCGGGGATCCGGTTTCGGTAATCGCGGATGGCGTGGTGGTTTTTGCACGCGATTGTCATCAGGGCTGGGGGAACGTGATCATTGTGCGGCACGCGTATCGCGACGGGCTCGGCACACGCTATGTCGATTCGCTCTATGGCCACCTCGACAGAATTTTGGTGAAGCGGGGACAAGGAGTGAAACGCGGACAACAAATCGCGACGATCGGAAACGCGCATGGTCTTTACGATGCCCATCTTCATCTTGAAATTCGGAAGAACCTCGAAATTGGAATGAGTCGCGATAAATTCGCGCAGGATTCGAGCAATTACTACGATCCGTCGCAGTTCATCACTTCACATCGCCACTTGCAGAGCAGCGGAGCGAGCTGCCGGGTCGCGATGAACACATTTACATACGATGCGCGAATTCCGTGGGACAAACTCAAGAATTACAGTCACGCCCACACTGGAGGCGGAACAAGCGAGTCGGCCTACGCGCTTAAGAAAGCGCTGGCTTCCCAGGGCAGCCGTCGCGATTAAAATCCGGCTGCGGCGCGGTTAAAGTCTCCCCATCACTGCCAGGATTATCACGATCAACAGAATCAATCCGAGTCCGCCGCTTGGATAATAACCCCAGCCGGTGCTGTATGGCCACGCCGGCAATGCTCCCAACAGCAGAATGATCAGGATGATGAATAGAATAGTTCGCATCACCCTGACTACGCGGCGGGTTCGCAGCCCGGTCGTCTTTTTTGCGTCGGCAAATGTAAAACCGCTTGCGCGAACAGGAACTGTTCATATCATTCGTGGGCAAGTCCCGACTGCGTCTTGCCAGATGCGTCGGGAAAATTTTTTGCCCCGAGTTTGGAATCCAAAATGGCAAACACAATTCTGATTGGCGCGCA
>JAJPJU010000293.1 GCA_021324035.1 Spartobacteria bacterium
AAAAATGAAACGTAAACGCGTCGTATTGCTGGGCGCGACTGGGTCGATCGGCGACAGCACGTTGAAAGTCGCGAACGATATTCCGGACCGGATGGAGATCGTTGGGCTCGCGGCCAACAGCAATGCAAACAAGCTTGCGATCGCCGCAAATAAGACCCGAGCTCCGGCCATTTGTCTGGTCGACGAAAGTAAAGTCGACAGCCTGAGATCAAAGCTGGAATACGAACCGCAAATTTTCCTCGGCGAAAGCGGTCTTTGTGAAATTGCGAAACTCGAAGGCGCGGACATGGTGTTGATTGCGATCGTCGGCACGGCCGGATTGCACCCGGCGCTGGATGCGATTGAAACCGGCAAGGACCTGGCAGTCGCGAGCAAAGAAATTCTGGTGATGGCCGGCGAAGCCGTTACCAGCGCTGCCCAAAGCAAAGGCGTTAAAATCTTACCGGTCGATTCCGAGCACAACGCCATCTTTCAATGTCTCGACGGTCGCGCGTCGGAAGTTCGTCGGATCATTCTCACCGCGTCGGGTGGGCCGTTTCGGGAAACGCGCGCGAGCGAATTGGGCAGCGTCACCGTCGAGCAGGCTTTGAAACATCCGACTTGGAACATGGGTCCGAAAATCACGGTCGATTCGGCGACGCTGTTCAACAAGGGCCTGGAAATGATTGAAGCGCATTGGCTTTTCAATGTTGGAATGGACCGGGTCGAAGTCGTGATCCATCCGCAAAGCATCGTCCACTCGATGGTCGAGTTCGCGGATGGTTCGACGCTTGCTCAACTCAGCTACTCGAACATGTGTTTTCCAATCCAGTATGCCGTGACCTGGCCGGAGCGGGTTCCGAACAGTCTGCCGCCGCTCGATTTTTCGACCTTGTCGAAGCTGGAGTTTTTTCCGCCGCGCTACGACGATTTTCCGGCGCTCAATCTCGCGCGACGGGCGGGGGAAACGGGCGGCACGTTACCGGCCGTCATGAACGCGGCCAACGAAGTCGCGGTGGCGGCGTTTTTGAGCCGGCAGATCCGGTTTCCCCACATCTGGCAGACGGTTGGAAAGGTGATGGACCGGCACCAGACCGTTGCGCATCCCGATCTCGATGCGATATTGGCCGCCGATAAATGGGCGCGGGCGGAAGCGACCGCCGCCATCGGGAAAAAACAATCAGCCAGCTAATGATTCTTCATATTGGTCGCGTCATCCTCGTCCTGTTCGAGGTTCTGATCATTTTCAATTTGCTGATCGTCGTCCACGAGCTTGGCCATTTCCTGGCGGCGCGGTGGCGCGGGCTCTACATCGAAAAGTTTGGGATTTGGTTCGGCAAGCCGATTTGGAAAAAGACAATCAACGGTGTTCAATATTCGTTAGGCACGCTGCCCTTCGGCGGATTTGTGGCATTGCCGCAATTGGCGCCGATGGACATCATCGAAGGCAAAGCCGATATCGACCGCGAAGCCTTGCCGCCAATTTCGGCGATCGACAAGATCATCGTGGCAGTGGCCGGCCCATTCTTCAGTTTTCTTTTGGCGATTGTTTTCGCCGCCGTTGTGTGGGTCGCGGGTTATCCAGTCGATGAATCGAACATGTCGACGACCGTCGGCTATATCATGCCCAGATCGCCGGCATTGAAAGTGGGAATGCAGCCCGGCGACAAAATCCTGGAAGTCGACGGAAAACCGGTGACGCGATTTTTGGGAATGAATGACAGCGTCAGCTGGGCAGTTGTTCGAAGCGAAGGCGAAACGATTCCGATCAAGTTTGAGCGAGACGGCCAGGTTCGGACGGTTGAGGTAGAGCCGTACAAGGCCGAGTCGCGTGCCTGGTTTCGCCGAAAGAGCATTCGCCAGTTGCTGATTTTGCCGGCTGAAACGCTGATCATTGACAAAGTCGAACCCGGATCGCCGGCAGCCGCGGCCGATTT
This sequence comes from Spartobacteria bacterium, assembly GCA_021324035.1. Lineage (GTDB taxonomy): Bacteria > Verrucomicrobiota > Verrucomicrobiia > Chthoniobacterales > UBA10450 > AV40. Next base: position 1,917 of record JAJPJU010000293.1, read on the forward strand.
GCGCAAAGGCGACATCGTTCGCGCGATCAATGGCCAGAAAATCTACAACTCCGAGGCGTTGATCGAGCAGACCAAGAATCACCCCGACGATTCGATGACTCTCACAGTCGAGCGCGACGGCAAGCCCTTCGACCTGCAAGTAAAACCGACGCTGATGAAGCCGAAGGGTGAAGAAAAGGCAAGGCCGCTCATCGGGATTGCCTGGGACACGAAGCTGACAAACTCACATCCGACACCGTTTGAGCTCATTCATAATAGTATCAGCAGCACGCTGAACACGCTCGGCGCTGTCATCTCGCCGAAATCGGACGTCGGTCTGCAACATTTGAGCGGCCCATTTGGTATCGTCCGGCTCTATTTCCTTTTCTTCCAAAGCGAGCATGGATGGCAACTGGTTCTGTGGCTCAGCGTGGTTTTGAACGTGAACCTCGCCATCCTGAACATGCTCCCAATTCCCGTCCTCGACGGCGGTCACATTTTGTTTGGCGTGATCGAATCCGTTCGACGCAAGCCGCTGAACATCCGCGTCCTCGAATACGTGCAAGGCACGTGCACGTTGTTGATCATCGGCCTGATCGCCTACATCAGCTTTTTCGACATCCAGGATTGGTCGTTTGTGAAACGCGTTCTGGATAAGTACGCGCCGCAATCACAAAAGACCCAGAATCAGGACGTGCCCTAAGCGGTGCGCCAACGCCTGATTGCGCGGGTCGGGCGCAGCTTTTAGATTCCTTTTATGAACCCGTCCATGACAACGACGGCATTTGAATTGCCGGGTTATCGCGTAGTCAAAACGTTCGGCGTCGTCCGCGGAATTATTGTCCGGTCGCGCTCGATCATCGGGACGATCGGCGCCGGCCTGCAAACGCTGGTTGGTGGAAACATCACCATCCTGACGGACCTTTGCGAAAAAACCCGCCAACATGCGCTGGAGCTTTGTTTGCAGCACGCTCGCGATCTCGGCGCGAACGCGATCATCGGATTGCGTTACGATGCGACCGAGATCATGCAGGGTGTGACCGAAGTCTTGTGTTACGGTACCGCCGTGTTGGTCGAGCCAACTCCAGCCTAACGAATGCGCTACTGCCAAAATCCATTGCAGTATCATCGCCGCCGCACCCGGGAAGTTCGGGTCGGAAAGGTCGGCGTTGGCGGAGACAACCCGATTCGCGTCCAATCGATGATCACCTGCGACACCATGGACACGCAGGCATCGATTCTGCAGACAATCGAACTTGCGAATGTCGGATGCGAAATCGTGCGCATCACTGCCCCCACCGTGAAAGATTCGCGCAATCTCGAAAACATTGTGAACGGTCTGCGCGCTCGCGGCTACGATGTGCCGACAGTCGCGGACATTCATTTCAAGCCTGAGGCGGCAATGGAAGCGGCCAAATGGGTCGACAAAGTGCGGATCAATCCGGGGAACTACGCCGATTCGAAGAAGTTCGTGATTCGCGAATACACCGATGAACAATATTCGTCGGAATTGAATCGGATCCGCGAGCGGTTCACGCCGCTGGTCGAACTTTGCAAACAGCGCGGCATTGCCATGCGAATCGGCACAAACCACGGTTCGCTCAGCGATCGCATTCTCAATAGATACGGCGACACGCCGCTCGGCATGGTGGAAAGCGCGCTCGAGTTTGCCCGGATCGCGCGCGATCACGATTACCACGCGTTCATTTTTTCGATGAAGGCGAGCAATCCAAAAATCATGATCGCGGCATATCGACTGTTGGTTGCGCGATTGAACGAGCTCGGTCCGGATTGGAATTATCCCGTCCATCTCGGAGTGACTGAAGCCGGCGAGGGCGAAGACGCGCGGATCAAGAGCGCGATCGGCATCGGGTCGCTTCTGGGGGATGGAATCGGCGACACCATTCGGGTTTCTCTGACCGAGGATAGCCCGCATGAAATCCCCGTGGCGCGGGCGTTAGTTGAGATGGTTCAGAAAACGTCAAACGCCGAACATCGAACACCGAACGTTGAACTCTCCTTCGATCCCTTTTCATATGAGCGGAGGGCGACGGAAACGATTGCTGTAGCCGGGATCGGCGATGCCGGCCAAAAAGTGCGATTGGGCGGCGAAGAGTTGATCCGTGTCGTCATCCTAAAATCCAATTACGACAAAATCGCGCACAAGATTGACAAAATGGGCGATTACAAGCCCGAGATAATTTTCGAAAACGCAAACGTCGTCGAAGTAGATCCGCGCGACGATGGAGCGATTGACAAGATTAATGCCGAAGCCGCACCGCAGTTCGTGACGGTCCGAGACAATTTGGATTTTCCCGTGATCGGGGCGTTTCGATTGCTGGCGGCAAAGTTGCAAGCCCGACACCCCATTCTGCTCAAAGACATTTTGGCGCGTTATCAGCAGATGCTGGATTCTGGATCCTCGCTTCTCGATAAAAAAATCCGGTTTCCAGCATCGAGTATCCAGGATCAGTCTGATTTTTTGGACACCCTGCTGATCGCGGCGACGAATATCGGATCGCTGTTGTGCGATGGAATTGGTGACGCGATTTTGGTGCAGGGAGAGGAAGCGCCCGGACAGTCGCTTCGATTGGGCTACAACATTTTGCAGGCGGCCGGCTCGAGAATCTTCAAAACGGATTATGTGGCCTGCCCATCCTGCGGGCGGACATTATTCAATCTCCAAATCACAACCGCCAAAATAAAAGCCGCCACTTCGCACCTCAAGGGAGTGAAAATTGCCATCATGGGCTGCATCGTAAACGGTCCGGGCGAGATGGCCGACGCGGACTTCGGTTACGTGGGCGGAGCGCCGGGCAAGGTGAATCTCTACGTCGGGAAAACTGCGGTGAAGTTTAATATTCCGGAAGCGGAAGCGGTTGATCGGTTGAAGGACTTGATTCGCGAACATGGAAAATGGATCGAACCGGCGACGACGGAGCCAGTTTTGGCCTGACATTTTACTTGCCGAACAGCCTTTAAATAAAGCAGGCTCGAATGCGTCTGAGAAAATACGCAGGAGAATCTTATGAAGAAACTTATACTACTTTTAATTGCGATGCTTTCGATGAGCGGTTTTGCGAATGCAATTTCGCTGAATATCGAAGTGGGAGATCGACCGTATTACACCTACGGACCGCGCTACTGGGCCCGGGGGGCTTATTGGTGCTGGGTTCCGGGGCATTGGTCCTGGCGTCACCATCACCAGGTTTGGATTCACGGGCATTACCGGCCTTGCTAACAGAATGAACCCGCCGGTTTAGCAGCCGGCGCTTCAGGAAGAGCGTTAACCCTTTGGGCGAAGTTTCGCTCAAGGGGCGCTTTTCGTACGTGATTGTGCGGCAAAAAGATATTGCTCAACAAATGTTCCGGTTTGGATGATTACATTCCTGTAATCTTGAAGCGACTGCGGCCCGTTTTGGTGCGACCCGCGAGTTTGTTGGAAATTTTACGGTTTTCGTGTTTTTAAGTGACCGCGTGCCCAACTTTTTTTAGCCCAGTGGAACCTTGCGGCTGAGGGGCTTCCGCTTATTTGTTTATGGGCTTAAAATTATTTCTTGACCGGGCATTGGAAAATCGGCAGCCTCCCGTCATTAACCCAAACCCCTGCTCTAACCTAATCCATGAAAACTAAAAACAGTATTGTTACGTACCTGCGCGCCAGCGTGGGTTGCGCATTCTTCGCCGCAGCAGCGGCGCTCGCGTTTGTTGCGACGACGACGAACGTGCTGACAACTCACGACGTCACCGCGACGATGGCCAAGTCCTCAGTGCAGGACAAGGTTTCGGAAGCGGGCTATGAAGTGTCCGCCAAGGACGGCACGTCGGTTACGCCGATGACCGCCGCAATGGAAGAAGCGGCCAAGCGCGCTTTCCCGGCAACCGAGACCCCTTTCTCGCTGCAGCTGAACTCCGTTACCGGCTGGAGACGTTTCCAGGCGGCCTCGGCCAGCAACAAGGCAGCTAGCCAGGGCGCGGCAACAAAAGGCAAAATTTCGGCTAAAAACAAGAAGGGGCCACCAGAAGCTCCTCGCTTCAACACCTGGTCGTTGATCGGGCCGAGCACGGCGACGATTCCGAATATTCTTTCGTTCACCGGTTCGCAGATGACCACTTCCGGGCGTATCACCGCTTTGGCGCTGGATACGCGTGGTAATCCTGCTGGCACAGGATGCACGGGTTCGTTCTGTCGCGTTTGGATCGGTGCTGCAGGCGGCGGTGTTTGGAGAACCGATAACGCTCTCTCGCCAACACCAACCTGGACGTTCCTGACATCGTTGAACGTGATGAGCAACGCGATCGGCTCTCTGAAATTCTTCTGGGACAACAACACAGCCCACCCCGGAGTTTTGTACGTCGGCACGGGTGAAGGTAATGCCTCGGCTGATTCCGAAGCAGGTTTGGGTATGATGATATCAACCAACGGCGGCGATAGCTGGTCGATTCCGGCTTGCCAAATTGGACCGATTACGACGTTCTCGAACGGCAGCGGTTCCAACGGTACCTACACCGGCAACGCGTTCTTCGGTCGCGCGGTTAACAGTATCGCGATTGATACGACCACCGCCAGTGGGTCGACGGGTATTCCGAGCACTTTCTACGTAGGCTCGGTTCGCAGCGTCCGCGGGGTCGACGAGACCTATGGTGGTCCGACCTCGAATCCGCCGGTTCCGCGTCCTCCGTTTGGATTGTTTAAGACAACCGACGGCGGTGCGCACTTCACCTTTGTTTGGGACGGTGGCGCTAACTGCCCGGCCTCATGCGTCGGTGGCGATCCGCAAGCGTCAATTCGCGGCGTTCACGAAGTGGAAATCGATCCGAACAACCACAACATCGTTTACGCGGGCGCGTTCCCGGGATTCTCGGCGCCAACCGGTGGTGTTTGGCGGTCAGCCGACGGTGGCAACACCTGGGCTCAGATCCTGGCGCCCACGAGTTTGATCAACGTCAACCGATGCTCGTTTGACGTGAACAATCTCGGCGGCGGCGTTACCCGTATGTATGCGGGTTGCGGCGATGTCAGCCCGGCAGGA
>JAJPJU010000133.1 GCA_021324035.1 Spartobacteria bacterium
CAGGCCGCGCGGCAAAAACAAGCGGAAGGATGCGAGGTCGTGGTCGGAATTGTGGAAACGCACGGACGCAAGGAAACCGAAGCGTTGCTGGAAGGAATGCCGATCATGCCGCGAACGCAGATCGAATATCGCGGAACAACGCTCGATGAGATGGATCTCGACGCCATCCTCACGTGGCATCCGGGTCTCGCGATTGTCGATGAGCTTGCCCACACCAACGCGCCGGGCTCGCTTCACCCGAAGCGTTACCAGGATGTGCTCGAACTGCTCGACGCCGGCATCGACGTTTATACAACGCTAAATGTTCAACACGTTGCCAGTCGCAGTGATACAGTGCGACAAATTAGCGGCATCACTGTTAGCGAAACCGTCCCGGATACGGTTCTCGATCTCGCCGACGAAATTATTCTGGTCGATCTCACACCGGAACAACTGCGCGCGCGCCTGGCCGAAGGAAAAGTTTATCTGGGCGAGCGGGCGGAATGGGCGGCGAAGAATTTCTTCAGGGAAAGCAATCTCACGGCGTTGCGAGAAATGGCATTGCGCCTTGTGGCCGAGCATGTCGATCGCGACTTGCGCGACATTATGTCGGAGCAAAAAATCGCCGGTCCGTGGAAAAGTGGCGATCGACTTTTGGTTGCGGTCAGCGCCAGCCCGTACTCAGAAAGACTGATTCGCTACACGCGCAGGCTTGCCTCTTCGATGGAGGCTTCGTGGATTGTCGCAAACATCGAGCGGCCACAACCGCTTTCGCAGCAGGAGCAGGCGCGCCTGACTCGCTATCTCGCACTTGCCCGCCAGCTTGGCGCCGAAGTTCTCTCCACGCCCGGTGCGGACGTCGGCGAGGCATTATTGCGCATTGCGCGCCAACATAACGTCACTCAAATCGTGATCGGCAAATCGCTCGGCCCGCGGTGGACCTTTTGGAAGCGCGATCCTCTCCGCTGGTTGATGCGCAACAGCGGCAATATCGACATTCACATGATTCCGGCGGAGGACCCCGCTCAAGCGCGGCGTGAACCGATTGAAGAGCGTTTGGCCCGTATGCCGTGGCGCGATTTTGGAATTGCGCTCGCGATCGCGGGCGTGGTCACCGGCGTTTCGTTGGCCATTTTCGATTACACCGGCTACTGGGCTGTCGCGCTTTTCTACTTGCTGGCCGTCGTCCTGGCGGCGACCCGTTTGCGCCGATGGCCCACCCTCTTTCTGGCCGGGCTTAGCGCCGTTCTCTGGGATTTTTTGTTCATTCCGCCGCGCTTCACTTTTTACATCAGTCAATTTCAAGACTTCCTGATGTTCGGCGCCTATTTCGTGATCGCGGTGATCGTTGCGCATCAGGCCACCCAATTGCGAGAGCGTGAACAAGCCGAGCGGCGCCGGGAGGAGCGCGCAATCGCACTGTATCGATTCACTCGTTTGTTGGCTGCCAGCCGCGACCTCGATGAGGCGCTTCCGAAAATCCTGGCGCTCATCAAAGAGAGTTTCCAAGCCGACGTGGCGGTCTGGCTTTTTGATGAGAATGGTTTGTCGCGCCACTCCGCCAGCACTTTTACGCCATCCACCAAGGATGAAAGCGTCGCTACGTGGGCGTTTCAGAAAAAGCAAAGTGCTGGACGGTCCACCGACACTCTACCGGATGCCGAATCGCTTCACGTTCCACTTGTGACTGGAGACAGCGCCGAGGGAGTGGTCACCGTTCGGGTCGGGAATCCTTTAACTTTGGAACAACGCGAGTTGCTCGACGCGTTTGCCGCCCAGCTTGCGCTTTTCGTAAACAAGGAGGGCGCGCTGGAGGAGAGGCGCGCAACCCAGGTGGCGCGGCAATCCGAAAAATTGCAACACGCGCTGTTTGATTCAGTTTCCCATGAATTGAAAACTCCGCTGGCCGCGATCTCTGCTGCGCTTCAACAGCCGGAGCCGGACCGCGCCGAACTCAAACAAGCCGTCGGCCGGCTTACCCGCACGGTGGATCATCTCCTTGATGCTACACGTTTGGAGTCCGGATTGTTGCAGCCGGCGCGCGAATGGTGTGATCCCGGAGAATTATTGCGCGAGGCAATCACACAAGCGCGACTGAAGGAGAAAGCGATTAAAGTCAATGTTGCCCCGAATCTGCCGCCGATTTCGGTGGACGCGTGCTTGATTGAGCAGGCGCTGATTTCGGTGCTGGCCAACGCCGCACTGCACGGCGCCAGTAAGCAGCCAATTGAAATCAGCGTTGCGCGGGACAACTCGACACTTGTTCTTTCTGTTGCGGATCATGGTCCAGGGTTGGTTGCCGGTGAGGAGAGCAAAGTTTTCGAGAAATTTTATCGCCGGCCCGGCACCGCGCCCGGTGGCCTCGGCCTTGGGCTCTGGATTGCGCGTCAATTGGTTGAAGCGCACGGCGGTCAGATCACTGCGCAAAATCGCGACGGCGGTGGCGCTCGTTTTTCCATTCGCCTTCCAATTGGTGAAGCGATGCGCCTCCCGGCTGAAGCGACCGCATGAAACCAATCGCGCTAATTGTCGATGATGAGGTTCAGATTCGCCGGTTGCTGCGGGTTGCGCTGGAAAACGAAAATTACCAAGTGCACGAAGCCGAGACGGGCGGGCAAGCCTTGGTCGAAATCGCAAACCGAAAGCCGGCGGTCATTCTTCTCGATCTCGGATTGCCGGACATGGATGGCTTGGAGGTCTTAAAGCGCTTGCGCGAATGGAGCGAAGTGCCAGTGCTGATTTTATCCGTGCGCGACGACGAAGAGGGCAAAGTAGCGGCGCTCGATGCGGGCGCGGACGATTACGTTACCAAACCTTTCAGTTCTGTTGAGTTGCTCGCTCGTCTACGCGCTGCTCAACGAAAGACCCGGCCACCTGAAGAAGTTTCTGTTTTTAAATCCGGCGACCTGACTGTCGATCTTACCGCGCATGTCGTTACCCGTGCTAACAAAGAAGTGAAACTCACCGCTACCGAGTACGCGCTTCTGCGGCTGTTTGTAAAACATCCCGGACGCGTTCTGACTCATCGCTATATCTTGCGCGAGATTTGGGGCCCGAAATCAGAGGACCATCGACAGTATCTTCGCGTTTATGTGACGCATTTGCGACAGAAAATCGAAGCCGATCCCGCCAAGCCGCGCCTGATCAGGACTGAATCCGGGATCGGTTATCGTTTCAATCCCGCCGATTTTTAAAACCACTGAATAGTTGTAAGGGTCGACCGAATCAGTGATGCGGTGGCCAGAATTGGTCGATCAATTTGATGCCGGCAACGACCGCGCCTAAGGCGCATATCACACTGAGCATCACGTACGCGGCAGCAACCGAGAGCAGTCCACGCCTTAGAAGAAAAACGCTTTCATAGCCAAACGCGGAAAACGTGGTGAACCCGCCGAGCACTCCGGTGAACAGGAGCAGGCGGATTGAAGAGGAGAACAAATCGTGGTGCTCCGCCAGCGCGGCGAGCAGACCGATCACGAAACAGCCGATGACGTTAACGCTGAACGTGCTTATCGGGAAATCCCACCCCTGGGTGTGATGCAATGCGAAACCGCCAAGTTTGTAGCGCAGGATTGAACCGAGCGCCCCGCCGAAACCAACAATAAGGATCTGTTTTAATCCGAGCATAAATGATCTCCTGGTGGGTAGCGGCGATTGACCTCAACTGCCATGGCCGTTCGGTGAACGGCCGCTACCATTATTCAGGAGTCATCAGCTTGGTCGCGGTTCTCTTCGTTTTGCGGAGAAGGCAAACTCCATTGCCCGGTCGAACGTAGCTGGGCGCGATGGTCGCGCAAGTGATTAACGAACGTTACGAACCGAATTTTGCGTAGACCGCCACCAGCGGATAAAAACAGCGATATTTGCTGTGATAGTCGCTTACGAATCCGTCCTTGGTGCGGATTTCAACGTGGCCGCGGATTCCGTTGCGATAAACTAACACCGCTCCGACCGGCGCGGCGTAGGGATCGTGGATTGGCAGTCGTTTAAAACCGTAGGTGCGCATTAATTCGTCTCCGGCTTCGGCTGCGTAAGCGGTTTTTGGATATGAACTGATAATTCCGGCCGAGAACAGAGCGTGTTTCACATAGTGCCAGCACTGTCCTCCGGAGTGAGCATTCGCCCGCTCCTGCGCCAGCGTTGCGGCCTGCCTGAGTTTGGGATCAATGCGCGGATCGATTTTCGCGAAAGGATGAACGATCGGCTTCGCCCAATATTGGTGGATGATTTTGACTGAGCTGACCCGGCCTGTCGAATCGCGGTAAACAAACTTTTTGGTCGATTGTTCGAGCCCGTCAGCGCGAATGGCCGACGAGCCAAGAGCGAATCCACCCACAATTAAAATGGCCAAGGCGAGGGAGCGTCGCACGGCGATGTTAAATCGCAGGGAATATGCCAGTTCGCAAGGGAAAACTAAGATTTTTCCCTAGGCACTTCGCAGATTCTCCGAGGAAAAATTTGCATTAATTTGGGAACCGGCTTAAGGGTCAGCCCCGATTCATAATCAAAAAACCCGCTTATTCCGTGGGTTTTCCATCGAATACTCGTTAGGGCGAGTTCGTCAGATATGGGTATAAAAATTAATATAACAGCGTTTGCGTTTATTTTTTTGAGCGCGGCGTCGCTTTTCGCGCGTGAGGAATCAATCCTCGCGCGCATTACTGTGTACTGGCCCGGGGAGGGTCAGCTTCGGGCCTGTTCCAACGGCGTGCGCCTGCGAACCGGCCATGTTGCCGTCGATCCGAAACGGATTCCGTACGGTAGTCACGTGATTTTTCCGGATGCGGAATGTGTGGCAGTGGACAGTGGACCCGGTGTGGTAAATCGCACCGCCGCCCGTGCCTGCGCCCGCACTGCTGCTCAGCGGGAGGCCATTGTCATCGACCGCTTTTTTGAGTCGAAGGCATCGGCGCTGTCCTGGGCGGGAGCTCATCCACAATATATGACCGTGCGCGTGCAATCAGCGGAGTCAGCGCGTCGTCTTGCCGAAACCATGACCGCTGACGGCACGCCAAAGGCTGGCCCTGGCAACAAAGTTCCTGCGAGCACCGCAAAGACTCCGGCAACGAAGCGGCGGGTTGGCGAGGCGTCTTTGCCGGAATTCGATTCAACGAAAATGGAACTTCATTTGTCGCTCGATTCCGTTTTGCGGTCAGTCCGCCGAACCTGACATGAAACGCCTTGTTCTGGTTTTACTTCTGGGCTCAGTCGGCGCCGCGCAGGCTTATTATCGCGACAATTCCCTGTTTGCTCGCATCACAGTTTATTGGGCCCACGGCGGCCACGGAGCGGATCAATACAGCCGTCAGCACAAGTCGGCCACTGGAACGCGATTGCAACAGGGGCAGTGCGCGGTTGATCCGAGAAAAATTCCATATGGCAGCAAAGTAGTGATGCCGGACGGCTCGACTCTCAACGCGGTCGATACCGGCAGCGCGGTTCGAAATCGCAAAGCCGCCCGTAAATCGGGCCGTACGATCAGCGAGAAAAACGCGATCGTGATCGACAAATTCTTCGAGACCAAACATCAGGCATTGATGTGGGCGAATTCGAATCCGCCTTTCGTCAGCGTGAAAGTGATTCCGCCGGGCGCTCCGGCGGTTGCGAAACCAAATATCACAAATTCCCAACCGATTGCGCTGGGGTCTCAAGCTCCGGCAAAGCCAACTGGAGCAGCTGCTTCGGGCCCGATGACGATTGTGAGTAACGGTCCGGCGACGGGTCCGACTGGCGGAATTATCCGGAACCCATTGGGCCGGCTAGGCCGCTAGAAACACATCGAGGGTTCGGAAAGGTTAACCGGCTTCGTCCCGCGGCCGCGGGACTGCGATTACATTTTCGAGTAAACGCCGATCAACGGACGAGGGGAAGGGATCTTCGAACGAAAATCGCTCGCGAAACCGTTTTTGGTCCTGATCTCAATATGACCAGCGCCATGCTTGTTATTGTAAACGAGCACTGATCCAACCGGAGCCTTGTAGGGATCCCTTACGGACAATTTTTTGAAGCCGTATTTATTTACTAACTCACCTGCCGCATCCTTGGCATTGACCGTTTTTGGGTATGAAGTGACCGCGCCTGAGGCCAGTAACGCTTCTTTCACGTAATGCCAGCATTGCTCGCGGGAGTGGGCGTTGGCGCGCTCTTCCGCAATCGTCGCCGCCTTGCGCAATTTTGGATCAATCGACGGATCGATCTTCGCGAACGGCTGAACGATTTTCTTCGGGGCGTATTTGGTGATGATCTCTGCGGAGTCGCTTTTGCCGTTGGCGTCTTTAAAAGTGAATTTGGATTTCGGGGAGGCCAGCATCTGGCCGTGAGCAACGCTCGCGGCGAGCAAAAAGGATCCGGCGATGGCTAGGAGGCGGGGGAATGAGTCGGTTTTACCCATGAGGAGCGCCCCATATCGAGCAGGATCGCTGCCTGCGCAACCCGTTTTTTCGGAAAAAAGCTTCCATTTAGGCCTCCGAGATGGCTGTCCAAACGACTGGAATTGCTAGAATGATGACACCAATTGACGCATCTGGCTGCGCACTTTTTCGGAGGGCAATCGGCCGGTTGCAGCCTGGAGATCATCCTCCAAATGGCTGGGGTTATTGGTCGCCGGGATGGCGCATGTCACCGCCGGGTGGGCCAGGATCCACTTCAAAAAGAATTGGGCCCACGATCGGCAATCAAACTCGTTCGCCCAGTCCGGCAGAGGCTTCGAGCGCACTCGACTGAAGAGATCGCCGCCACCGAACGGACGATTAATAATGACTGCGACCTGTCGATCTTGTGCCAGTGGGAGAATGCGTTCCTCGGCTTCCCGTTCCATGATCGAATAATTGATTTGGAGGAAATCGACCTTTCCGTTTCGCAACGCCCTCTCGACTGCAGCAAAGGCGCTGGAGTTATAATGAGTGATACCGATGTAGCGAAATCGGCCCTGGGCTTTCCAATTCCGCATCGTCGCGAGCTGGTTATCGAGATCGACCAGGTTGTGCACCTGCATAAGATCGATCTGTTTAGTTTGCAGGCGGGCCATCGAACGTTCCATTGATTCGATCCCGGCCTGCTTGCCGCGAGTCCACACTTTCGTGGCGAGAAACAATTGGTCGCGGAGTCCGAGCTTGCTCGCCAGTGCGCCGATTACTTGCTCGGCTTTTCCGTACATCGGCGAAGAATCGACGACGCGACCGCCAAGTTTAACGAATAGCGACAAGACATCGCCAAGCTGCTTTTCGTTGCCGGCCGTGAGATCGACATCGAAGACGTTCCAGGTTCCGAGTCCGATCACGGGCAGTTTTTCGCCGGTCGATGGAATCGCGCGCGTCAGCATTGTAGAAGAATCTGCGCGGGTTGACCCAGCCGGCAAAAGGAGACCGGCGGTGGCGGCGCCAATCAATTTGGTCGCATCGCGTCGCGTCATGTTGTTCATTGAAGACGATAAACCTGCGTTCTTAATCGCCAACCATGAACCAAACGACCCGTCGCCAATTCATTAAAACCTCAGCCGTCACCGGACTTGCCGTCAGCACCGGAGTTGCGTCTCTTTTCGCAGAGAAAACTGTGAAGCCGATGCGAATCTTAATTCTTGGCGGGACCGGCTTCACTGGTCCCTATCAGGTGCGGTACGCACTGAGTCGCGGGCACAAAGTGACCACCTTCAATCGCGGCAAAACCCATCCCGGCGAATTGCCCAACGAAGTCGAGCAATTGATTGGCGATCGGAACGGCAAACTGGACGCTCTCAAAAATCGCCAATGGGATGTTGTCATCGACAATCCGACCACGTTGCCGGCGTGGGTGCGAGACGCCGCCCAAATCCTCAAAGGGAACGTCGATCGTTACGTGTTTATCTCCACGATTTCAGTTTATGGCGAAACGAAAACCGGCGTGGATGAAACGGCGCCGACGGAAAAATATACCGGTGCTGATCCTTACCAGGAAACTCTCGAAGCGATGAAAGCCGGTGGTTTCAAAACCTACGGGCCACTCAAGGCGTTGTCGGAAAAGGAAGCCGAGAAATGGTTTCCTGGAAAAGCGCTGATCATTCGTCCGGGATTAATCGTTGGTCCGCGGGACGAGACGGATCGTTTTACCTACTGGCCGGTGCGGATCGATCGCGGCGGCGAAGTCCTCGCGCCCGGAGATCCCAAGGATCCAGTTCAGTTCATTGATGCGCGGGACCTGGCCGAGTGGACCATTCGCATGGTCGAGAATCGGGAGGCCGGAATTTATAACGCGACCGGTCCAGCTAAACCGCTCGGCGTTGGCGAAATGCTGAATCGAATCAAAGAAGCTGAGAAATCGAATGCGACATTCACCTGGGCTGATGAAAAGTTCCTCGACGCTCAAAAGGTCTCGGCCTGGTCCGACATGCCGGTTTGGGCGGGGGCAGCGAGCGAAGCCGGAATCAGTCAGACGAAAATCGACAAGGCCCTCGGCAAAGGTTTGACGTTCCGTCCGCTCGATGTTACCGCCCGCGACACGCTCGCCTGGTTCAAATCGTTGCCACAGGATCGGCAATCGAAAATGCGAGCCGGTTTGACGCCGGAGCGTGAATCGGAAGTGCTGAAAGCATGGCATGCAAAGAAATGACGAAATCCGAATGACGAATGTCGAAA
>JAJPJU010000227.1 GCA_021324035.1 Spartobacteria bacterium
CGTTTTCTCACCGCGGCGGAGAATTTCATGATCGGCGCCAAGTTGTCGGAGTATCACACAGGTTATCGCGCGTTCGCGCGCTCGCTGCTGGAGCGGGTCCCGATCGAAAAGAATTCCGACGATTTTGTTTTCGACAATCAAATGCTGGCCCAGATCGTATGGCTCGGCTGCAAAATTGGCGAAGTCACGTGTCCGGCCAAATACATGCCGGAAATGTCTTCCATTAATTTCCGCCGCAGCGTGCGCTACGGCCTCGGGTGTTTAGCGACTGCCTGGCGTTTTCGTCTCGCGCGATGGCGATTGGCTCCGCCGCCGGTCTAACAATGCCGACAGCGCCGGAGCTGCCACGCGAAGATCGCCGGACCGCGGTCGGCGTCTGCATTTTTCTAACGGTCGTGATCTGGCTCGTCTTCGGCCAGACGTTAAATCACGAGTTCATCAACTTCGATGACGATCGTTACGTGTACCAAAACGCCGAAATCAGTAAAGGCGTAACGGTTGAAGGTCTCAAATGGTTCTTAACGCACAGTCATGCGCAGCTCTGGCATCCACTCACAACCTTAACGCACATGATCGATTGCCAAATTTATGGACTGCGGCCCGGTGGTCATCATTTCACCAACGTCGTCCTGCACAACATCGCATCTGTGCTGCTGTTTCTCGCTTTGTGTCGAATCACTGGTTGTCTTTGGCGAAGCGCATTGGTCGCCGCAATTTTTGCGATTCATCCAATGCGCGTCGAATCGGTGGCCTGGGTCGCCGAACGCAAGGACATACTCAGTGGCGTATTTTTCGCGCTAACCCTCGCCGCCTACGTTTATTACGCGCGCGCGCCGGGCATTCGCCGCTATTTCGTGTTGTTGATTCCGGTCGTGTGCGGATTGATGTCGAAAGCGACGTTTGTCACCGTTCCGGTCGTGTTGCTCCTGCTGGATTATTGGCCACTCCGAAGATGGCAGGGAGCAGGGAGCGCGGAGCAGGGATTGTCCGTGGGCCACCTGCCCGCTGTAGCTTCCGCGAAGGCGGGTGCACTGGTTGTCGAAAAGATTCCGCTCATTGCACTTTCGCTTGCCGCTGCGGCGCTCACGATTCGAGCCCAAACGAAGACGATTGCGTCGCTCGAACAGTTAGGCCTGCTCCCGCGCATCAAGAACGCGGCCGTAAGCATCATTATTTATCTGCGCCAAATGTTTTGGCCGTCTGGTCTCGGCGTTTTTTATCCCCACCCGCGGGACCATTTGAATATCTGGATCGTTTTGGGATCCGCGGCGTTGATCCTGGCGATCACCGTGGTTGCAATTTTGCTGATCCGGCAACGGCCTTATCTTTTTGTCGGCTGGTTTTGGTACCTGATATTGCTTTTTCCGGTGCTCGGTTTTTTCCAATCGGGCCTGCAGGCCAGGGCTGATCGTTTCACCTACCTTCCGCACATCGGGATAACCATCGCCGTCACCTGGACGATTGCGGATTTGACGCGCAATTGGAATTATCGGCGGGTTGTGCTTGGTCCGGTTGCGACCTGCATCATCATTGCATTCACAATTTGTTCCTGGAAGCAAACAACTTACTGGCGCAACGACATCACCCTTTGGAAGCGTGATCTGGCGGTTACTTCTGACAATCAGATAGGCCATCAAAACCTGGCGGCGGCTTTGTGGGCCGGTGGCGACGTTGCACAAGCCAAAATCGAATCGCGCATCGCGAATATCATTCATTCCGAAGCCGTCGTGAAGGACTTTCCGTTCGACATCGCTGCGCGCGATAATCTCGGAGCGTTGCTTGTGCAAGCCGGCGACGTTCGCGGCGCGATTGCTCAGTGGCAAACCAGTTTGCAGATTGATTCGCATGACGGCAACGCGCTGAACAATCTGGCCTGGATCCTGGCCACCTTTCCGGACGATTCGATTCGGAATGGAGCGCGGGCTGTTCAACTGGCGGAATCAGCAACGGCATTACCGGGTGGCGATACGCCTATCGTGCAACGCACTTTTGCTGCGGCGTATGCCGAAACCGGGGACTTCGCAAAAGCAGTTGCGACAGCGCAACATGCCGTGGAACTGGCACAAAGTCAGGGCAACAGTTCGCTTGTCGAAACTCTACGCCACGAAATCGAACTCTATCGGTCGGGCGCTCCTTATCGCGAAAAGCCGTCCGAATGAGTACTCATTGGACAAAGTTTTTCGAATGAAGAGTACGTCGACAAGTTCTCCGACGTGGTTGCGCCTTCTTGTGGGTGCCGTTCTGGTCGCGCTTGTCTGGATTGTCTTTGGTCAAACGCTGCGCCACGACTTCGTCAATTATGACGACAAGACTTACGTCTACGGCAATTCGTTGGTGACCTCAGGCGTGACGACGCATGGACTGAAGGAGGCCTTTGTCGACACCGATACAAAAAATTGGCACCCGCTCACGATCATTTCCCACATGATCGACTGTCAGGTTTTCGGTCTCAAACCTGGCGGCCATCATTTCACGAATGTTTTGCTGCACACCGTTGCGGTTTTGTTGCTGTTCGTTTTTCTTGAGACAGTTACGGACCGATTTTGGTGTGCTGCCTTTGTCAGCGCGGTTTTCGCGATCCATCCATTGCGGGTTGAATCGGTTGCCTGGATCGCTGAGCGCAAAGATGTTTTGAGCGCGGTTTTCTTTTTCCTGACCCTGATTGCTTATGCGCGATACGTGCGTGGGCCATCCTTTGGTCGTTACGCGGTGGTATTGGTAATGTTTGCCTGCGGACTGATGTCGAAAGCGATGCTCGTGACAGCGCCCGCGGTGTTGCTGCTTCTGGATTACTGGCCGCTCAACAGACGTCAGACGTCAGATGTCGGAGGCCAGAAGCCTGGGATGCAATGGCTGATTCTCGAAAAGACTCCATTGTTTGTGCTTTCAGCAATCTCTTCGGTCATCACGTTCATGATCCAGATCCGCTCGAGTGAATCCCTCGCGCAATTGCCGCTCGCCTGGCGAGTTGAAAACGCGCTGGTGACTTATGTGACTTACATCGGCCAAATGTTCTGGCCGGTTGATCTCGCTGTTTTCTATCCGCATCCTGACGATCGTCTGGCGTTTTGGCAGATCGCGCTTGCTGCGATTCTCCTGGTAGCAGTGACCTGGAGTTTTCTTGGCATTCGCAAACGCCATCCGTATCTCATCGTCGGTTGGCTTTGGTACGTGATCATGCTCGCGCCGGTGATCGGGATTATTGAAGTCGGGCTTCAGGGCCATGCCGATCGTTACACTTATTTGCCGCAAGTTGGTCTTTACATCGCAATCACCTGGCTCGCTGCGGACATTTCGGTTTCGAATCCCGCGCAGAAACGAATTCTCGGAACAGTTGGCGTGATCAGTGTCACCGCTCTGACCGTCTGTTCGTGGAAACAAACGACTTATTGGAAGAACAGTGAATCTCTTTGGACACACACGTTGGCTGTTACGAAGGACAACGACGTCGCGCTTACGAATCTGGGAAATTACTTCATGCAGCAGGGCCGCCTGGACGGCGCGGTGGCGTCCCTGCAACGCGCATTGGATGTTCGTTCCGCGAGCGAAAATCAGCATTACAGTCTCAGTCTGGCGATCATTCACGCCACAATGGGCGAGGCGCTGGCGCGCATCGGTCGACTCGATGACGCGCTCGATCATCTTCGACAAGCCGTTGAGCTGCGGCCGGATTTTCCCGATGCTCACTACAATCTGGGCGCGGTCATTTTTCGAAAGGGCGATCTCGACGGCGCGATTGCCGAATGGCAGTCCGCGCTTGCGTTGCATCCAAATGATCCTGGAACCAACACCGGCCTGGCGAATGCCCTCGTTCAAAAGGGTTTGTTTCGCGAAGCTGTTCCGCACTATAAAATCGCGCTCAAAGCCGACCCGGACTCGCCGCTGGCGCTGAATAATCTCGCTTGGGTAATGTCGGCCGGTCCTGATGATTCCGTGAGAAATGGAACGGCGGCGGTGGAACTCGCGTTGAGACTCAATCAGGTCACGAATCGCAGTAATCCGGGGTTCATTCGAACTCTTGCGGCCGCCTACGCCGAAGCAGGTCAGTTCGACAAAGCAGCGGAGACTGCTCAAACCGCATCGAATCTGGCCGAGTCTCAGGGACAACCCGAGCTCGCAAGAAAAATTGACGAAGAGACAAATCTCTATCGTGACCACAGGCCGTTCCGCGATCCCACTTTGCCAAATGCGAAATAACGAACGCTGGTTAATTGCCGCGGTATGTGTCGGCCTGGTCGCGCTGATCTGGTTCGTTTTTGGACAGACGATTCGTTTCCCGTTCATCAACTTCGATGATCCCGAATACGTTTACGAAGTTCCGCAAATCAA
>JAJPJU010000188.1 GCA_021324035.1 Spartobacteria bacterium
ACCGTTTCACGCTGCCTAAAGGCCTGTCGGTCGAAAACCTGGCGCCTCTGGGGAAGGGGAACCTTCCCGAAGCGAGCGGATCCGGCTTGGCCGCCTACGTTCGAGACAACTTCAAATCCGATATGAGCTTTGACGATCTCGATTGGTTGTGCGGCTCCACGCGTCTGCCCGTCGTGGTTAAAGGCGTCTGTCGCGGAGAGGACGCCGGGCGCATCGCGGACCACGGCGCAAAGGGGATCGTAGTTTCAAACCATGGCGGCCGGCAGCTTGATACAGCCCCTGCGACTTGCGACGTCTTGCCACATGTAGCCAGTGCCGCCGGCGATCGTTGCGAAATTTATGTCGACGGCGGAATTCGGCGCGGAAGCGATGTGCTCAAGGCGATCGCGCTCGGCGCGCGAGCGGTGTTGATCGGACGGCCGATTCTCAGCGGGCTGTCCGTTGCCGGCGAACAAGGCGTAGTCCAGGTGTTGGAAATTTTGCGACGGGAATTGGATGAAGCGATGTTGCTTTGCGGCTGCACAAAGTTAAGCGACATTGGCCGGTGGCTGTTTCAGCCCTGATTGAACGCACAATGAAAACGACTACGTTCCTGCTTTTTCTATGCGGATTCTTTATTTGCCCAAATCTGGTTCACGGGCGTGTCGGCGAAACTGAGGCACAGGTCGATCATCGTTTTGGCAAACCCGTCGGAAAATGGGACGACTATATCGGTTACAGGAAGCTGTATCACTGGCATGGCTTCGATGTAATGGTCACTTTCGTTGATGGTGTGAGCCAGCGAGAGATGTTCAATAAGAGCCAGGGCTATGTCGATGCTCACGATTACAAAGTCCTCAAGAAAGTCGGCGGCGCCGATCAGAACGGAATTGTTTTTGATAAGGCCGGCGTGTTTACGACTAAAGAGTTCGGCGAAAAGTATGACGCCGCCAAACAGGCCGCGTGGTCGAAATCGAATCAGAAACAACAACAACAACAGCAGCAGCAGCAGCAGCAATAGAGACGGCTCCGCACCGGCGATTGAGATCTAGCTCGGCCGTTTCCGTTTCGCGTGCCAAAAATGACGCCGATATTGTCCAGGCGGAATTTTGAGAGCGCGCTGAAAAACATTGCGCATCGCGTTCACGTTGGCGAACCCGCATTCGGTGGCGATCGTCTCCATGCTGTTTTGGCTTTCTTCCAGGCGGCGACGCGCGGCTTCGACCCGCAGACGTTCGATAAACTTCGCCGGCGTCGTCTTCATTTCGCTGTTAAACACCCTGGCAAAATTGCGGGGACTCATCGCGACCCGTTGGGCGAGAACCGGAACGGTCAGCGCCTTATCCAGATTGTCGAGCACCCACGATTCGAGTTCGCGCAACGGTTTGCGATCCGTTGCCTGCAATGACAGCGCAGCGCTGAATTGAGATTGGTTACCGGGCCGGCGCAAATACAGCACCAAATTACGAGCCACCTGGAGCGCCAGGCGCGATCCATGATCTTCCTCGACTAAGGCGAGCGCTAGATCCATTCCAGCGGTAACGCCGGCCGAAGTGTAAACGTTTTCGTCGCGAACAAAGATCGGATCCGGATCGACATCGGCGCGGGGCGCGCGTTTGATCAAAGTCTGGCACCAGTTCCAATGGGTGGTGGCGCGTCGGCCGTCGAGCAATCCTGCGCGGGCCAGCAGCATTGCTCCGGTGCAGACCGAACCGACGCGACGGCATTTGGCGGCAGTTTGCTTCAACCAGCGCACGGCGTCGGATTTGAGTTCGTTACGCTCAATTGCGTCGCCGCCAGCCACCAGCAGGGTGTCGATCTTTCCGCGCACCTGCCGAAACGTTTTGTCCGTGCTGAAGCGCAGCCCGCAATTCGCAGTAATTGATCGGCTGCCGGAAACGCTGACAACCTCAACGCTGTAGATTGGTCGCGAGCCAGGATGTTCGCGACAATGCATGTCGGACGCGCGAGCGAACACCTGCAAAGGGCCGACAAGATCGAGGATCTCCGTTTCCGCGCCAGCGACAAAAACGATGCGGCGTGATGGGCGCGCCGCGCTGCCATTGATTCTTGTCTTCAAATTTTTAGAGTCCAATGCGGCCGCTGCCGTTTTCTCATGCTCGCCACATGTCACTCGTCACTTACTTCGCCGTCACTTTACTATCCGCCGACACGAACTTCCCGGGGTCGGTGTCGAAGGTTTTCTTGTCGTCCTCCGAGCAGAAATAATAAGTCTGGTTCTTAAAGTTAGACTTCGGCGCGATCTTGGGATCGACATCCATTCCGCACACCGCACAAAGCGGATGTTCGGCAGTCGAAACCAACGCAGTGGCGTAAAGCTGATTGGAGTCGGCATTCATCCAGCCCTGACCCTGATATTCCATGTTGTAAGCGGTTTTCTCCGCAACTTCGCGGCCGTAGTAACGCTCGACCACACGCAGGGCGAGATCGATGCCCGACGAAAGTCCACCGGCGGTTGCGAGATTTCCGTTCTCGACAAATCGAGCTCCGCGTTTGAGCGCGATGTTCGGAAACGTCATGGCAAACCTGCCGAACGCGCCGTGAAACGTGGTCGCAGATTTGCCGTCGAGCAGTCCGGTTTTCGCGAGCACAAACGCACCGGTGCAAACCGACATTGTGACGTCGGTGGTTTTCGAAGATTTGCGGATCCAATCGAGCACGGCTGGACTTGGTTCGCTTTGAGCCGGGATCACGATGACGCGCGGAACAGGAGCGTTGGCGATCGTATAATCGGGGACGATTTGCATTCCACCGCTGGTGCGAATCGGTTTGGTCGTTTCAGCGACGGTGTAAAGCCGGAATGGCGCGTCCTGCCTGCTGGGAACGTTCGTATCCTGAAAAACTTCCCACGGACCGCAGAAATCGATCACCACCGCGCGGTCTGAAATCAGGAACGCGACCGGAATCGGATCTTTGTCTGGCGGCTTGAGGGAATCTGTTTGCGCACTGGATTTCTTTGGCTCGGGCTGTTTGGGGGAATCAACCGGGGCCGCGGCGATGAAAATCGCCACCGGGATGAGAAGTGCCAGCAGGGTCAGGATCGCTTGCTTGGAGTTCGAGGATGTTTTCATGATCCTGATATTGGGAGGATAGCGCAATGGCAGCAATGACAACAATCATCATATTTCTGCCAACGCGCTTCAATCCCAACTACTATGAAAACGCGCCGAGGGTCAGGTTTTTGGGGCGAGTGACGCTACGATTTTTTCGAAGCGCGGATCGCCGCGGAGCGAGTCCCAGTAAGGGAGCAGTTTAAGCTGACCGTAACTGATCGTGCCGGGGAGTTGAACCGCTTTGGCGAGCTTTTCGCAGGCCAAATCTTTGTCACCGACCCAGGCCGCGATCAGCGCATAATACTCAATCATATGCACACCGTTGATTGAATCTTTCGCAACTGGAAGAAGATCGATCGCGCGGCGGCCTTCCTGCAAGGCTTCCTGTTTTCGGCCAAGGCCGGCATCGATCAAACCCAAGACACAAATCGCCGGGGCCCAATCCGGTTGTTGCTGAAGAAGCTTTTGCTGTTTAGCGCGGGCAGCGCCGAAAGCCGCCTGCGCTTTGGTTTCGTCTTTGGTCATTCTAGCAATCAGACCCATCGCAACGTCGTGATTGAGATAAACGGCGTCGTTACCAATATCGTTATCACCTAACGCAGACAAAGCGTGCTCGGCGGCGGCCGAATCGCGTTCCGACATCGCACATTGGAACCAGGTGTCGGCCACATTTTTCATCGCGTCGGAACTCAGGGACTGAAGCATTTGATGCAACGGCCGTGGATCCGCCTTCCACTCTAGGTCCACTTGTGCGCGGGCCGCGCCGATTTCGACATCTCCCGGTTTAATGGACAATCCGCGGTCCAACGCTGCCGCCATTTCGGGATAGCGACGCAGATTTTGATAACTGAGGGAGATTTGCTCGAGGATGAAAAAGTTTCGAGGATCGAGTTCGAGAGCCCGCTGAAGATTTTTGATGGCTTCGTCGTACTTGCCCTGGCGACGAACTATGTAACCAATGAGTTCCGACACGCGCGAATCATTCGGCAGAGTTTTCCGCGCGATCTCTAACTCAGCGAGAGCTCCGTCGTAATCGAGGTAGCCACGGTAAAGATTTTCCGCGCGAGCGAGGCGCGCTTCGCCCGCATCTGGCCGCAATCGAAACGCAGATTGGATCGCGGCCTCAGCCAAAGCCAGCCGAGCTGGAGTATGATCGTTTCCGAGGAAGTAGAGATTGTCATTGGCATAAGCCAGCTGGCAGTAAGCTTCAAAAAAGGACGGGTCACGCGCAACCGCCTGGTTGAGAAGGTCGACCGCCTGAACATAGAGAGACTGGACATTTGCGTTCAGGGTAGTCGTTAAAAGAATATTTTTGGCGCGGGTAAAGAGATCAAACGCGGTCACATCGGAAGTCGGCTTCTGCTCGATTGCGCTCTTTTCGCTCGGCGAAAGTTTTGCCTGAAGTTGATCGGCAATCGCCTTTGCGATTTCACTTTGAATCGCAAACACATCCGCGATATCGCGATCAAAATTTTCCGCCCACTGGTGTGCATCAGTCCGGGCATCGATTAACTGGGCGTTCACCCGCACTTTGCCGCCAGCGCGTTGGACGCTGCCTTCGAGTAGATGCGCCACGCCAAGTTGCTGGCCAATCTCACGCAGATTGCGTTGTGCGCCGCTCTTGTATTGCATCACGCTGGTGCGGCTGATCACTTTCAGATCGGCAACTCTCGCCAAATCGGTCAGGATTTCATCCTGCACGCCATCGGTAAAAAAGGCGTTGTCTGGGTCGCGGCTGAGATTTTCGAATGGCAAAACCGCGATTGATTTCTCCGGTATCGACGACGCAGCAGTCATCGGAGTGGTCGAAGCGTCAGCTGTGCTGGAAGCTTTTGGACGCAACAACTGAAACGCCAGCAAGCCACTGGCTGTGATGCCGAGCACGACCGTAGTCCACATCAGTTTTCGTCCGGTACGATGGGTGATCGATTGGTTAAGGTCGACATCTTCGGCCCGCTTGATTCCTTCCGGCGTAATCTCGAAGGCCCAGGCCAGAAACAGCGCGATTGGAAAACCGAGAATCAAGAGCAGCACGACCAGACGGACCGCCCAGTTCGGAATCTCAAAAAACGGGAAGACCTGAGTCGCGACCTGAATCAGGAGCCAGGCCACGATCGCGTAGGCAACCGCGACCTTGTAGACATTGCGCCGTTTCAGCTCGGCGAAGAAATTACCCGTATTCATTAGGACATATGGCCAACGGACTTTGCTTATAAATCCGTAAACCGCAAATAAAGTTCACGAACCCGGCGCTCCCAGTCGCGAGTTAATTGTTAGCCGTCAGCCGTTATTGATGGCGCAAACCTGATAAACCTTCCGCCGCTTCAGTCCGGCGAAGAAAGAACGCTTTTCTCATCACGGCGCCGGCATTCCGAGTTTGTCCCGCAACTTTTGATAACGTGGATCGCCACGAAAATTGTGGAGCAGGGGATCGACCAAGAGACTTAAGGTGCCGCCATCGCGCTGATCGAAAGAGGTTTGCAACCACTCGAAGACCTTGTCGGCTTCGCCCCGCACTGCATAAACCTCGGCGATCTGATATGCCAGTCGATCGTGGGCATGAGCGATCAAATCGGCCAGAGCCGCGTCCGCTTCTTTCCGGTTGCCCTGTACAAAATGCCCAAGCGCCAGCCCAAACCGTTTGAAATTCTCGTCCGGCTCAAGATTCGCTTCGCGCAAAACGCCTTCGCCGTCATGTCGCTCCACCGCGACCAGGACTTGAAAGCGATGACTCGACGAAGCTGTCGGCTGCAACTCAGGCACTTTGCGCGCAGCCGCTTCTGCCTGATCGAGTTTCCCCGCGTTGAAAAGGACGCGAGAAAGATTGAAATACGCCGAAACCGACAATGGATCTATCTCCACCGCATACCGTGCCTGGCGCTCGGCATCTTCGAATCGGCCTACGTAAACAATGACTCGCGCGAGCAAATCGTTTGCAGTCGGATTCGCCGGGGAAAGTTCTTTCGCGCGCTCAAGTTCCTTTAGACCTTCAGCAAACTTCCATTCGACGAAAAATCGGACCCAGCCGAGTGCGGCGTGCGCTTCGGCCAGCGCCGGCGCAATTGCGACAGCTTTCTCCGCATCACTGCGCGCTTTCGGATATGCAGTTGGCCGTTCGCCTGCGAGATCACCGACCAATGTCCACGCTTCCGCGCGTTCCGCGTAAGCCAATGCGTAATTGGGGTCGAGCCGCGTTGCCTCGTCGTAATAGGTGATGGCTTTGCGGTAGTCGTCAACGTTTCGCCGAAGCAATCGGAAATGCGCCTGGAGATAGGCGTTGTGCGCTTCCGCATTCGAAGGCGCGGCCACCTGCATCGAAGTCGCACTCGCGCCGAGCAACGTTACCTTCAAAGAACTCGCCACTGCGCTCGCGATTTCCTGTTGCAACGCGAAGATGTCCTTGAGCTCGCGGTCGAACGTTCGGGTCCAGAGCGTGATCCCGTCCGCCGAGTTCACCAATGCCGCCACGATCCGAACTCGATCGCCCTGTTTTCGGACTGTACCCTCGAGCAAAGTGTTCACTCCCAGCTTCTCGCCAATCACTTTCGGTTCTTCTTTTCGATCTTTGAAACGGAAGGACGAACTGCGACCAATTACTTTAAGCCCGCCAATTTGTCCAAGAGCCGCGATCAATTCCTCCGACAGGCCGTCAGAGAAATATTCGTCCTGCGGGTCGCCGCTTTCGTTGACCAATGGCAGGACCGCGATCGATTTTTTCGATACCATCCTTTGTCGAGGCGTGGCGCTGTATCGGCCGAGAAAAAACAAAGAGAGCGAGAGCGCGGCGCCGATGATGACGATGTAAATCCACGGTCCGTGGACCGAATGCGGCGTGGTCGGATCGACATCTTCCGTTCGCTTCAATCCTTCAGGTGTGATTTCAAGGAACCAGGCACAGGCGAGAGCCACTGGAAACCCAACGATGATGACGAGAACTATGGATCTGATCGCCCAGTTCGGAACATCGAAGACTGGGAAAACCTGGGCGATTCCCTGGGCAAGCGCCCAGCCGCCGACGAGGTAGGCGATAGCGACCTTATAAACGTTGCGCCGCTTCAGTTCAGAAAAGAAATTGCGATTACTCATTTCAAGTTCTCTTCGCAGAGCCTTTGGAACCGCCGGTCGTTGCGGATCGGGTCCCACGCAGGATCGAGCTTCAGGTAAGCCGTGGTCAGAACCGTCACGCCGGGAGTTCGCAACACATTTTTGAGTATTGGAATCGCGCGATCAAAATCCCCGAGCGCGACGTAGGCGCTAGCAACTTCCTCTTCAGTATTTGGAAACTGCCAGGCGTCGCTTCGGGTAGTTTCCAAAACCGAATCAGCCAGCGCCTGGGTTTCGTTTCGATGCCCGAGATGGGCCTCCACCGCAAGCAGAGCCGAACGAAACAAAGGACTATTTTCTCCGGCGGCGCGCAGCTTGTTCAGTTTAGTTTCTGCTTGCAAAAAAAGCGCCCGGGCTCCGGCGCGATCACCTTTGGCCAGTCGAAGCTGACCCAGAAAAGAAGGAGCAATGGCCGAGAAAACTGGCGGGAGATTCTTCGCGCTCTTAACGTTTGAAACCATTCGTTCCGCGTCGTCGAAACGACGCTGAAAAACGAGGATTTCCACTTTCGTCGCGAATCCACGTTCCGTTGGATTAAATTGAATGGGCTCCACAATCCTCCACGCCGTGTCCAAATCACCTTGCGCGACATACGTTTCCGCGAGGGCGGCTACGAGTTCGGAATCATCCGGCGCGATCGCATGCGCGCGCTCGAACATGGTCCGGGCTTCTTCGAGACGGCGCAGACCGCGAAAGGCGCGACCAATATTTGCCCAGGTGTCTTCATTCAACGGATCGAGGCGGGCCGCTTCCTGTTGGAGGGAAATTGATTCTTCGATGTGCCCCTGTCGGCGTTTTACCAAACCCATTGCCGTCAAGATATGGGCATCATTCGGTGCACGCTCACGAGAGATTTGAAACTGAGTTAGCGCGGCATCGTAATCGCGGACGCAATAGTAATTAAATGCGCCCAGAGCGGCCGGCGCACCCGCGCTGTCCGGCGCCAGGCGTAATGCGTTGTCCGCCGCAGCCCGTGCCCGGGCGAGTTGGGCGTCGTTATGCTCCGGAAAAAAATATTTCTGCGATTCTCCGACCGTGAGCAAACACCACGCGTCGGCGTAATTTGGATCAAGCTCCACTGCGCGCCTGGCAAACTTGATTAGTTCTTCCAAGTCGTCAGTGCCTTGCCGGTTCGACAAGGCCAGCGCGTGCAGAAAAGCATCGTAGGCTTCCACGTTGGCCGTTCCGCGAGCGGAAATTTGTTTCTTTTCCTGTCCGGTCAGCCTGGCCTCAAGTGATGCCGCGATTTTTTGGGCGAGATCGGTCTCAATCTGAAAGACATCGCTCAATTTGCGGTCGTAAGTTTCCGCCCACATGTGCGAATCGTTGAGCGCGTTGATCAACTGCACGCTGATCCGGACCTGATCGCGCGCTTTTTGGACGCTGCCTTCGAGAATGTTGGCGACACCAAGCTGTTTCGCGATTTCTTTCAGATAAGCTGGCGCTCTTGAAGCGCTGAGTCGAGGTTCGCGAAATCACTTTCAATTCCGCGATCTTCGACAAGCGAGTCAGAATTTCCTCCTGAACTCCGTCGGCGAAATAAGCATTCGACTTGTCGTCGCTTAGGTTCTCGAATGGCAGAACGGCTATCGATTTCTGCGGAATTGCCGCCCCATACTCCTTGTCACGCCTCAGCTCATCGGACGCGGACCGGGCCGTTCGCGCGCTATAACGCCCAAGCAAAAACAAGCCGATCGAAGCCGTGGCGCCAATCACCGCGACGTAAATCCAGACGTGTCCGCGCGAGCGTCGCTTTAGAGCATCCGCGACCATCGTGCGATCAATGCCGTGCGAGCTGGATTCAAACGCCCAGGCGATAACCAGCGCAATCACGAAGCCCACTAAAACCAGAACGACAACGGCACTGGTCAGGCCATCAGGAAGATGAAGCGCCGGAACAATCGTGGCCGTCACTTGAATGACTAACCACCCGACGACTGCGTAGGCGACGGCGACTTTATAGACGTTGCGCCGCTTCAGCTCGGCGAAAAAGTCCTGATAGTTCACGACAATGGCCCCACCTGGCGGAACTTACTCAACATTTCTGATCTTGACGATGCTACCCTTGGCTTGCTGGTCGTTAGGATCCTTTACCACGGTGACGTACAATTCCTTTTCGCCGGGGCCGAAGGCGACATTCGTTGTCCCGTTGCCTGCGGCAATTTCGAAAATGTGAAGAAGTGTTCCTTCAGGCGACAATTTCAAGACCTTACCGCCAAACCATTGGGCCACGTAAATGTTGCCTTTGTGATCAATCTTCATGCTGTCCGGTCCGAGCCAGGGAGAATCGTTCTTGTTTTTAATCAGAACATTGAGCAGAGCAAAATTGGATCGATGACTTAAGGATCCATTGGCCTCGATCGCAAATTTCAGCATGCAATTGCTGACCGTCTGGCTGACATAAAGGGTCTTTCCGTCCGGCGAAACGCCGACGCCGTTGGCGTAATTGAGATCCTTCGCCACCTCGACCCATTTTTCAGCGCCGGGTGCGAGATAAAGAATTTTCCCGATCACCGACGTCGGCACTGGTGGATCGCCATACGGGCCGAACACTGTTGCGTAAGCGCCACCGTTCGGAGCAACGACGATATCATTGATTCCTCCGACAAATTTGTTGCCGTTGTTGTCGGTGTCCCAGCGGCGCAGTTGTTTACCGTTGAGGTCCAGTTCAAGAATCGCGCCAGGATCGTTGGTGCAGGCGAGCAGGAAAGTTTTCTGTTTAGTGAGCGCCAAGCCGTTGTGGCCGCAGCCGTCGGTGTGGTTCAACACCATGGTGGTTTTGCCGTCGCACTTCGACAACGTGTTTGAAACCCACCCAACGTAATAAAGGTTACCGTCAATGAACAACGGGCCTTCCGGTCCAAGGACATTGCTGACGACAATACTTTCGTCCGCGCCCGCCGCCGTGGCACTCCACAAGATTGCCCCAACAGCGATGGAGATAATGTTACTCATCCTCATTTTGATTCCTTTCCTCGTGACCAGCGTTGACTCAACAAATCTAGATCGCGGCGTCGTCCTTGGATACGAGAAACCCGTCTCCCTGGCGCAGCCGAATCGTATTGACGCCTAGCCGTATTTCTGCCGGAATTCCTCGATGATAAAAACTCGAATTACAGCAGTAACTCTTGCCCTCTCGATGATGGGCGCGGTCAGTTGTTTTGCGGCTAACGCGCACATTGGGACTTGGAAAACCAATGAGGCGAAATCGAAGCAAGCGCCGGGCATGGGCAAGACGAACACCGTCACCTATGCCGAGAAGAAAGATCAGTTGCAAGTGACGGTGGACGGCGCGGATAAGGACGGCAAACCGACTCACGGAGTTTGGATGGGTACGACCGACGGCAAAGCCTATAAAGTAAAGGGCAACCTTTCCTGGGACGCGATGGCCTACAAAATGGTGGACGACCACACCTATGACATTACTGCGATGAAGAATGGAAAAGTGGCTTGGACCGGCCGAACCACCGTCTCGAAGGATGGCAAAACACGCACGCTCAATATGAGCGGTACTGGCGCGGACGGAAAGAAATTCAAAGCCAAGAACGTTTACGACAGAGCGTAGAATAGAACTCGGCCGTTAAATAGTGCCGATCAATGTAAAGATCGACAATCCAAGCGATTGTCGATCTTTACTATTTTCTACCCACGATCTTCTGGACGAGCGCCTCAAAGCGCGCCTGACCGCGCAAGTCATCGAGGAAAGGATCGACCTTGATAAGGTACATGTAGCTTGCTGATGCTTCTCGGTATCCCCGTTCAAGCTCATCGAGGGCATGTTCTTTATCGCCCAACGCTAGATGAATGAGTGCCAGACCATAGGGCGGGACATCTCGCGATTTGGCCTCTTCGTTCAGACGGGCGAGAACGTTTCGCGCTTCGTCCATTTGGCCGCTGCGCGCATACGCCTGGCCGAGGACGGCGATCGTATAAGGGTCGTCGTTTGTCTCGATCGCCTTTTGATATTGAGGAATTGCCTCGGCAATGTGCCCTTTCAACTGAAGCGCTGCGCCAAGACGGTAATGCGCGCGAAAAAAGCGAGAATCCATTTCTAAAGTTTTTCGGGCTTGCGCCTCCGCGTCGTCGTAGCGACGCGCGTTAAGATAGACCCAGCTCAGATCGGTATTAATAATTAAGGAAAGGGGATCGAGCTCAATCGCACGTTTCTGTTCGGCAATTGCTCGATCAAACCGTGCCAGTATCATAAGCGTGAACGCCAGCCAATGATGGGCGGTTGCATAATTCGGCTTTAGTTGAATCGCTCGCTCTAACTCTGTAATCCCGCGCTCTGGATCATATTCGTAGGTGGCAAGCAACCCGGCGGAAGCATGTGCTTCGGCCAATGAATCCTCCAGTTCGAGAGCTTCCTTCGCCGCCGCTAGCGCCGGAGGAATCGATTCTGCAGACGAACTACCTCCATAGGTTGGAAGAAGCAGATACGAATCGGCCAATCCGGCATAAGCCAGGGCGTAGTTGGAATCTTTCGCGATGGCTTGATTGTAATAATCGATCGATTTGCGCAGGTCTTCACCGGTCCGCTTATTCCAAAAAAATCTCCCTTTCAGGTAGAGTTCGTACGCCTCTGGATTCACGGTCGGCACTTTTGCGATCGAGCTTTTCTCCGAACCCGTAAGCTTCGCTTGCAGCGTTTCGGCGATAGTTTTTGCGATTTCGCTTTCGACCGCAAAGATATCGGTCAGTCTTCGATCGTACGTGTCGCCCCAAAGATGTTCGTCAGTCCGCGCGTTGATCAACTGCACATTGACCCGCACCTGATCATTTGCCCTCTGCACGCTGCCTTCGACAATGTGCGCGACGCCTAGTTGCTTTGCGATTTGTGGCAAATTGTCCGGCGTGCTTTTGAAATGCTGGGTGGACGTGCGCGAGATGACTTTTAGATCGGCGACCTTGGCCAGTCGGGTGAGAATTTCATCCTGTACACCTCCCAAAAGAAATAATCCGATCGACGCAACGGCGCCGACGATGACAACAAAAATCCAGGTGCGCTTCTTTGGTTGTCGTTCGGTCGCCACAAGATCGACATCTTCCGTGCGCTTGATTCCCTGGGGGGTGATCTCAAAACTCCACGCGAGAACAAGCGCGATCGGTAGCCCTATTATTATGAGCAGGACGATTAAACGGATGATCCAGTTCGGAACGTCGAAGACTGGCAACACTTGCGCGATTCCCTGCGAAAGGGCCCAGCCGCCCACGATGTAAGCGGCCGCAACGTTGTAGACGCCGCGCCGCTTCAATTCGGCAAAGAAATTGCGATTGCTCATTGAATTCGGTTAGGAGCTGAGCGTGTAGAAGACAAAAAACCAAAGGTTCTGAACAAACATACCGCCGACACCAACCCATTGTAGCCAGCGCGGCCGTCCCCACCCGGCCAGTACCGCAAAAATGGCGAGCGATAATCCCACCAGCTCTGCCCCGACCCAGTCGTTAGGCTTTTGCCATCCGATGGCGTCGCGATCGGCATAGATTGCAAGGTTTCCCATCACGGAAAGGGCAATAGTGGCGGAGAAAATAATCCGGCGCTGGCGGTCAAAGAAAGCCGGCATATCGACCAGCCCGCTCTCGCTGATTGGCATGGCGACGAGTGAGCAGCTAAAATAATTGGGAATCACCCAGCCGAGTTGAAGCAAGACCTCGCCCAGCGTCCAGTGCTTGATGTTCTGGAGTTCCCAAAGACCTAACCAGTTGATAATCACTCCGAGCGCAGCGTTGAGCATCGACACCGAAAGCAGCCAGGACAAGCGCACGCGATCGCGAGCCAGTAGCAATTGCGACGCGCTCGAGAAGACATGGGTCAGCGCAATGGCGAAAATAAACGAGACCAGAACGGTTACGTGCTGAAACATAATTTCCGGTCACCGCCCTGACTCAATTCCCGCTGCCGAAAGGTTGCCGATCTTCACTATTGTGTTTTGGGCGCGATTACCTTCTGCACCAATGCTTCAAAGCGCGGGTCGCCGCGGAGCGGATCGAGCAGGGGATCGACTTTGATCGTCCCGATATCGTCGCCGTCTGCCTCGGCATAACTTTGTTCCAGCGCGGAAAGCGCCTGATCTTTCTGGCCGAGGCTTATATATAGAAGTGCGCGGTAATACGCTTCGACGTACTGATGTTTCGCGAGTTCTTCGAGTGCAGCGAGAGCCTGAACCGCTTCCTCACGCCGACCCATTATTGCCCCGAGCTGAGCTCGCAGCGCAATCGCTTGCGCATCATTTTCGCGAGCGCGCGCGACTGAGTACTCAGCCCGCGCTCCTTCGAGGTCACCGCTGACTTGGAGCAAGATGCCGTTGATCCAGTGCGCATAAGCGAAGGCTGGGTCAACCTCGAGTGCTCTTTTCATTACCGCACCAGCTTCTTTGAAACGACGCGCGTACATGTAGGTATCGGCGAGGTCCACCAAGTTTACGACGGAGAGCGGATCAAGTTCGGTCGAGCGCTCACCATCGGCGATGGCTTCGTTGAAACGGTCGAGACCGGAGAGCGGCCCGTTGCTTACCCAGTGATACGCACTGGCCAGGTTTGGGCTCAGCTCGATCGCACGCTGATGCTCGCGAACTGCCCGTTGCAGGTCGACGTCAACGGTGTACGCAATCTTTCCCATCGCATTGTGCGCCTCCGCCAGGTTCGGGTTCAACTCCAGCGCCTTAACAGTCGCGGCCCTAGCTTTCGAACGGGCATCCTTCGGATCGGCGCCGAGATAATAGGGAAGCAAAATATAGGTTTCACCCAAGCCCGCGTAGGCGAGCGCATAGTTCGGGTCGCGGGCAATCGCCTGATTGTAGAACTCGATCGCCCGCGGCAAACTGTCGCCACGCAATCCCCAGAAGTGGCGCCCTTTCAAATACAGCTCGTGTGCGACAACATCCTCCGTCGGCGCACTGGTCATTGCATTCTTTTCCGAACCGGTCAGCTTCGCCTGCAATGTGTCGGCAATTGTTTTAGCGATGTCGCTCTCGACAGCGAAAATGTCCGTGAGCTTCCGATCATAAATCTCCGCCCACAGATGCGAGTTCGTCATCGCATTGATCAACTGCACATTGACCCGAACCTGATCGTTTACCTTTTGGACGCTGCCTTCGAGAATGTTCATCGCACCGAGCTGCTTGGCGATGTCGGGTAAATTTTCCGGCGCGCTTTTGAATTTCTGCGTCGAAGTGCGCGCGATCACTTTCAGATCAGCAACCTTGGCCAGGCGCGTCAGGATTTCATCTTGGACTCCTTCGGCGAAAAATGCGTTATCGGGATCGCGGCTGAGATTATCGAATGGTAAAACCGCGATCGACTTCGCCGGCAATTGGCTGGAAACCTCGCCCGAAGTACTTCGCCCCATGTTTTTCCCTATGAAAAATAAGGCAACCGAAGTGGCGGCGCCAATCGCGGCGACATAGATCCATGTCTTTCCGTGGCCGTGCTTGTGTGTCGCATCGGCAACTTCTGTCCGCTTAATTCCTTCTGGAGTGGCTTCAAACGCCCACGCGATCACGAGCGCAATCGGAAATCCGATCGCAATCAAAACGATGACCAGCCGCACTACCCAGTTAGGGATTTCCAGGAACGGAAAAATCTGAGTCGCGACTTGGGCGATGACCCACCCAACGACGGCATACGCGACCGCAACTTTGTAAACATTGCGTCGCTTCAGCTCGGCGAAGAAGTTATCGATCTTCACTATTGTGTTTTCGGCGCAACGATTTTTTGCGCGAGCGCTTCGAACCGCGGATCTCCGCGGAGATCATCGAGCCGCGGATCGTATTTGATGAGAAAGAGCTCGGAAGCGTGTTGGAAGAAGCCTTCCTCCAAATCGTCCATCGCATGTTTCTTTTCTCCTAGCCCTAGATGAACGATTGCCACCAAGTAGTCCGAAACATACTGCGAACGCGTTTTCTCGAGGAGACGCGAAAGGATTTGCTGAGCTTCTTCGCGCTGTCCACCGCGGCCGAGGGCCTGACCCAGTTGCGCGAGGATAGTTAAGTCATCGCCCGACCCAGCAGCTTTACGATATTCGGTGATTGCTTCCGGCAATCGACCTTTGAACTCCAAAGCTTCAGCTAAAGAAGCACGAGCGACAGGAAAGCCGGGCTCGATCTCCAGAGTCTTTCGGCTCTGAGCCATCGCCTCATCGAAACGGTGGGCATCTAGATAAGTAGACGCAAGGTTGTAATTAATGATCAATGAAAGAGGATCCAGCTCTATGGCCCGTTTTGCCTCGGCAATTGCGCGGTCAAACTCGCCGATCATTTGCAAAGGCCTGTTTAGCCACTGGTGCGCGGTTGCGTAATTTGGGTTCAACTGAATTGCCCGCTCCAATTCCGCAACCGATTTGGCGGCATCGAAATCGTAACTAGCATAGGCCAATCCAAGAGCGGCGTGCGGTTCGGCCAGCGCGTTATCTAAACTCAACGCTTTCGTCGCCGCCGCCTTCACTTGCGGCACCGAGTTCTCTGGTGAAGATACGCCGTAATCCGCAAAAAGGACATAGGTCTCCGCCAACCCAGCATAGGCCAGAGCGTAGTTTGGATCTTTTGCGATCGCCTGATTGTAATAATCGGCGGCCTTCAACATGTCAGCCGGGGTCCGCTTGTTCCAAAAGAATCTACCCTTGAGATAAAGCTCGTACGCTTCTGGATTCGTGGTCGGTTTTTTCGATATCGCAGTTTTTTCCGAGCCACTCAATTTTGCCTGCAAAGTGTCGGCGATCGTTTTCGCGATGTCGCTCTCGACCGCAAAAATGTCGGTCAGCTTGCGATCATAAATTTCGGCCCAAAGATGCGAATTCGTCATCGCATTTATCAACTGCACATTGACTCGGACTTGATCATTCGCTTTTTGGACGCTGCCTTCGAGAATGTTCATCGCACCGAGCTGCTTGGCGATATCGGGTAAATTTTCCGGCGCGCTTTTGAATTTCTGCGTCGAAGTGCGAGCGATGACTTTTAAGTCAGCAACCTTGGCCAGCCGCGTCAGAATTTCGTCCTGAACTCCTTCGGCGAAGAATGCGTTATCGGGATCGCGACTGAGATTATCGAACGGCAATACTGCAATTGATTTCGCCGGCAATTCGGTACGAGGCGCACTGGCATTATTCCCGGCCGTGTAACGGCCGAAAAAGAATAAGGCCACCGAGATCGCTGCGCCGATGACAGCGACATAGATCCAGGTCTTCCCACGTGAGTGCTCCTGCTTGGCATCGGCAACTTCCGTTCGTTTGATCCCTTCGGGCGTCGCTTCGAAAGCCCATGCGATCACGAGGGCGATTAGAAATCCAATTGCGATCAATATGATCACCAAGCGCACAACCCAGTTCGGAATTTCCAGGAATGGAAATATTTGTGTCGCGATTTGAGCGATTAACCAGCCGACAACTGCATACGCGACCGCAACTTTGTAGACGTTGCGCCGCTTCAGCTCGGCGAAGAAATTGCGCTCGCTCATTGCGGCGGAAAATTCATTCTTATGATGAACGCTTTGTAGCGGGGATCGTCCCGCAAGTTTTTCAACAACGGATCAACCAGCAGCCCCAGCATTCCACTGTCGTGATGATCATGTGCGATTTGCAACCACTCGAACGCTTTGTCTTTCTCGCTGCGGACCGCGTAAACTTCGACGATTTGATAGTCCAGTCCGCGATTGTTGGCGATGAGGTCGGCCAACGCCGCATCTGCCGCCTTTCGAACTCCGCGCGCATAGTGCGCAAGCGCGAGTTCGAAGCGGCGATAGCTCTCGTCGGGCTCCAACTGCGCCTCGCGCAACGCGGTCTCGCCGTCGCCGCGCTGAACGGCGACAAGGACCTGAAATCGACGACTCGAAGCACCACTCGGTTGCAACTCTGCCGCTTTGCGCGCCACCGACTCCGTTTCATCAAGCTTTCCCAGATACAAAAGAACGCGGGCGAGATTGAGCTGTGCGGAAAAGGAAAGGGGATCGAGATTCACTGCCTGCCGAGCCTGCTTCTCGGCCTCATCGGGTCTGCCAACGTAAACAATGCACCGACCGAGCAGATCGTTCGCGGTCGGATTTGTTGGAGACAATTCCTTGGCGCGTTTTAGCTCGGTCAGCCCCTCGGCAAATTTCCATTCCGTAAAAAAACGCGCCCAACCAAGAGCCGCGTGTGCCTCGGCCAGCCCAGGGGCAATTGCGACCGCTTTCTCCGCATCGCTCTGCGCTTTCGGCCAAGCGCTCTTGCCTTCGCCCGTGAGGTCTCCGATCAGGGTCCACGCTTCGGAACGCTCCGCATAAGCAACCGCATAGTCTGGATCAAGACGGACCGCTTCATCGTAGTGGCCAACCGCCGTGCGATAATCTTCGAGATTTCGTCGAAGAAAATGGTAGTGGCCGAGGAGATAGGCGTCGTGCGCTTCGGTGTTTTTTGTGGCCACGCTCGTAGCTGAGCGTTCATCCGCTCCAAGCAATCTCACTTTTAGCGCCGACGCGACCGCTGTGGCGATTTCCTGCTGCACGGCGAAGATGTCCTTTAGCTCGCGATCGAATGTCCGGGTCCAAAGCTCGATTCCGTCCGCGGCGTTAATCAGCTCCGCGACAATTCGAACCCGGTCGCCCTGTTTGCGCACCGTGCCCTCGAGTAAAGTCGCGACGCCGAGTTTCTCGCCGATCGCCTTGGGCTCCTCCTTTCTTTCCTTAAAACGAAATGAAGAACTGCGGCCGATGACTTTCAGTTCTCTGATCTGGGCCAGAGCAGCGATCAATTCCTCAGAAAGCCCATCGGAGAAATATTCGTCCTTGGGATCACCGCTTTCATTCAAGAGCGGCAACACCGCGATAGACTTGTTGCTCGCGCTGGACGTGGCGGTCGATCCTGGCGCGCGAGAGAATTGGTAGGCGAATAAGGCGGCGGCTGTGATCGCGATACCGATGATGAAGGCGGCGAATTTCTTTCTGCTCCAATATGGCAAGGCGTGGGCTTCGTCGGCCGAGACGTCCGCCGTTCGTTTCATTCCTTCAGGAGTCATCTCGAATGCCCACGAGATGCACACAGCCAGGACAAATCCGAGGGCCAGCAAGACGACCAGCGTTTTCATGACCCAGCCCGGCGCATCGAAAGTGGGCAGGAGAATCGAAGCTGCCTGAATCAACAGCCACGACACCACCAGATATGCGACTGCAACCTTGTAAACGTTGCGCCGTTTCAGTTCGGAAAAGAACGAAGGTTTCTCGCTCATCACTTCGCCATACCGTTTTCAGTAATGAGTTTTTGAAAACGCGGGTCTTTGCGCAGCGGGTCCCAGAGCGGATTGAATTTCAAATCGGCGACAGTCACTCCCGCAGGGACTTCGAGAAGATGGGGCAGGGCAGCAATCGCGGCATCGCGTTCGCCGAAATGCGCCTGGATCTGAGCGAGCGCGATCTCGGCCTGCGGTTTGGAGACCGCGTCGGTTTCGTACGCTTTGACGGTACTCTGCGCCTGTTGCAGCGCCTTCTCCTTTTCGCCTAGTCCGGCATAGGCAAACGCCAGAGTAGCAGCCGTGCCATTCGCATCGAGGACCACAGTCGATTGCGGCGTTGGCAAGATTTCGTGGATCGCCCGCTCAAAAGTACGGCGCGCCTCATCCTTTTGGCCTGACCACTCCTGAAATTGCCCGAGCTCAACCAGAAACGATTTCTGGAACGAATCGAGCGCTTGACCGGGAGGAATCGAGCTGAGTTTTCGTTGGGCGACTTTGATTCCTTCATCAAAGTTACGTTCATAAGTTGCCTGAACCAGGCGCGCGCCGATGATCCAGTCATCAGTCAGGTCGGGCGGAACGTGCGCCAACTCATGATTGGCTTCCTCGAGGCGTCCCGCAGCCTGCAGCAGGCCCGCCTTGCCAGCATGGCCGACCTCGTCATCGGGCGCAAGTTGCAAAGACCGGTCGATGATGGCGAGAGCCTCGTCGAATCGTCTCAAGTAGGCATAGAACTCGCCCGCCATTGAGTTCAGCAATTGAATGTCGCGTGGATCCAGTTCGAGTGCTCTTTTGTAATTTGCTTCCGCTTCGTTCCATTGGCCGAGGCGCCGTTGCACAAACGCGAGATATTGGTGGACCAATGCGCTGTTCGGCAGCCGTTTTTGCGCTTCCTGATATGCCGCCACTGCACCTTGGAAATCGCGCAATACCCGATAGCGATAAGACCCCTGCGCGATCCACGATTCGCCCGCTTCGGGTGCGAGGGTCATTGCATGATCGGCCGCTTCCTTCACCGCAGCGGCGCTGTTTGTGGTGAGATCGATCGAGTTGAAATAAAGAAAGCTGCGGATGATCGACAAACGCGCCCAGGCCAGCGCGAAATTCGGATCGAGCTGGACCGCGTAGGCGTAAACGCGCTCCGCCTGACCGTAGGCCTCGTAGTTGTAGCTGTTGTGTTCAATTGCCAGCGCGCGGAGATAGGCATCGTAGGCCGCGGCATTCTGGGTCGGTTTACTGGCCACCGCTTTTTGTTCGGCGCCGGTAAGCTTGGCGTTGAGTTGATCGGCGATGGAGCTGGCGACTTCGCCTTCGACCCCGAAAACATCATCCAGTTTTCGATTGTAACTTTCGGCCCAGACATGTTCGTCGGTCGCCGCTTTGATTAGCTGAACGTTAACGTGAACGGCGTTGGCGATTTTTTGCACGCTGCCTTCGAGAACGTGGGCGACACCAAGTTGCTTACCGATATCGCGCAAATTGTCCGGCGCGCTTTTGTACTTCTGGGTCGAGGTCCGCGAAATGACCTTGAGCGCGGCGATCTTTGACAGGCGGGTCAGGATCTCGTCCTGGATGCCTTCAGCGAAATACGCATTCGATTTATCGTCACTCAGATTATCAAAAGGAAGAACAGCAATACTCTTTTCCGGAATCGGTCCGGAATTTTCGCTGGCGGTGCTTTGCGGTGCGGTCGGAGATCTTTTCGGTCCCAAAAATTGATACGCCAACAGCCCAGCCGAAATCACCGCCAGGACGATGGTCAAAGCGATAATTTTTCGTCCGGTGCGGGGGGTAATCGACTTGTCAGACTCGATCTCGGATTCGCGTTTGATTCCTTGCGGAGTGATCTCGAACGCCCAGGACAAAACCAGCGCGATCGGAAAACCGATGATCAGAATGACTACGACCAGACGAACCGCCCAGTTTGGAATTTCAAAAAACGGAAAAACCTGCGTTGCTATTTGAATGAGCAACCATGAAGCGACGGCGTAAGCGACCGCAACTTTGTAGACATTGCGACGCTTCAGTTCGGCAAAAAATCTGCTCATCTCGACCCTAGGGATTACGACGCCGATTTTCCCATAAACTGGGCAGTTGTCGATCTTTGCGCACAAATCGGTGCAAATCCTGCTGTCAAAACGGCGCTTCTCCGCATCCAGAGGTCAGATATCAAAGGTCAGACGTCAGCAAAGCAAAGACGATCCATCGAACGAGGGCGAAAAATCAGTAATCTCACGATCTCGTTTGTATTGAGCTGCGTTGTGACCGCCGCCGCGCAACCGGAGCGGACCAACCAAAACGGACGAATTCTCGATCCGGCGCCGGTTTTGAGCTCATCCACTTTGTTCAACAAACTGCAAGCCGACGCGACCTTGGTATCAATCAACGGCGCGGACGATCGTCGACAGCCCGTAAAGAACTACGCTTTCGGCGACTGAATATGTTCTGGCCGCGGGCCGAGGCCGATCATCCGCGCCGGTAACGTGCGCAGAAACGGAAACCAGAGAAACAGCCGCGTAAAGAACGGCAGCTTGTCGTCCGTTCCCGACGAGCGTCCCGTCACAACGTTGTGGTGAATAAACACCTGCAATCTTTGAATTACCCGCGTCGGCCACTCACGTCGCGCCTGCACTTCCGCGAGCTCAGCAACTGAAACAGATCGGGTGCTCAATTTTGCCGCGAGCAGGTTTGCGGTCGCGACTGCATCCTGAATCGCAAGATTGATCCCCACTCCGCCGGCCGGGGACATCGCATGCGCATTATCGCCGATGCAAAGCAATCCCTCGCGACACCATTTTTTGAGGCGATTGATCTGAACCGTCAGCAATTTGATCTTATCCCAATTATCAAGCTCGCCGATCCGATCGCTCAAAAATTTGCCCATGCCCACAATGTCACTGTGCAACGCCGGCAGACCGCGCTGTTTGATTTCGTCGAAGCCGCCCTTGGGAATCACGAAACCGACTTGGAAATAATCGCCGCGATCAAGAAGGACGAGGAGTTTGCCGTGTTGAAAAAACCCGAGCGTTTGCGGTGGATCATCGGCGTGTTTTGAAAGACGCATCCAAAGCACGTCGATCGGTGCGCCGAATTCCATAAGCTCGAGATTTGCCTTCTCGTGTGTGATCGCGTGCCGGCCGTCGGCTCCGATTACCAGATCGGACCGAAAATCGCGCTCGCCGTCCGGCATTTTGGCACGCACACCCGCCACGCGATCGTTGTCGAAGAGCAGATCGACCACTTCGTGTTGCATATGCAACGTGAAAGCCGGAAAGCGTTTTGCTTCGCCGGCGAGAAAATTCAGAAAATCCCACTGTGGCATGAACGCAATGAACTTGCAGTGTGTCGGCAAGTGCGAGAAATCCGCCATCGGGACGGGATGACCATTGAAGATGCCGCGAATCTCGCGCAGTTCCTGGTGCGGAAGCTTCAGGAACTTGTCCAACAATCCCAGCTCATACATCAGCTCGAGGGTCGACGGATGGATGGTGTCGCCGCGAAAATCGCGAAAGAAATCGGCGTGCTTCTCCAACACCGCCACCTCTACGCCGGCGCGCGCGAGCAAAAAGCCGACCATCATTCCCGCCGGCCCGCCGCCGACGACCACACACCTGGTTCGCGACCCGTCGCTCACAATGTTTGATGTATGAGGTTTGATGTTTGATGTGAAGGCAATACGGTGGCGAAGAGACATAGCGAATCACGAGTAAGAGCATGAGCAAGATCAAGAGTCGCTACGACGTCGTTATCCTGGGCGCGGGACATAATGCACTGGTGGCGGCTAGTTATCTCGGACGTGCCGGATTGAGCGTGCTTGTGCTCGAGAAAAACGACTACATCGGCGGCGCGACCACGTCGCAAAAGGTTTTTCCCGATTACGATGCGCGGCTCTCTCGATATGCCTATCTCGTCAGCTTGTTCCCGGAGAAGATCATTCACGACCTTGGTTTGAGGCTGCGGCTGAAGCAAAGATCCACCGGCTCATTTACCCCTTATATTAAGAGCGGTCGTCAGGGCGGGCTGCTGGTCAGCAATGTCGATGAGGGTTTAAGCCGGCAATCGTTCGTACATCTGACTGGAACCGAAGCCGAATTCGAGCAGATGAAAGCCTTCTACAACCTTGCCCGCATCTTTGCCGAACAGACCTGGGATTCGATGCTCAAACCGCTGTTGTCGAAAAAGGACATGGAACGACGCTTCGATGCTGATGCTACTTCTCGCGAAGCGTGGCGAAGTTTGGCCGAAGAACCGCTTGGCCGCGCCGTCGAACGTTACCTGCAAAACGATCTCGTCCGTGGCCTCGTGTTCACCGATGCCAAGATTGGCGTGTTCACGAATCCCCATGATCCATCGCTGCTTCAAAACCGCTGTTTCCTTTATCACCTGATCGGCAACAAGACCGGAGAATGGAAAGTTCCGGTGGGAGGAATGGGCGCGGTTGCACGCGAGTTGGAGCAAACCGCGCGAAAATCAGGCGCGGAATTTTTCACGAATGTGAAGCTGACTGGAGTCGATCTTTCAAACCGCACCGTCAAATTTGAAAGCGATAGGAAACAGCAAACGGTGGATGCAAAATTTTTGCTGGTGAACTTCGGCCGTAACGTCCTGGCGAAATACACCGGCGAAAAATATCAGCCGCAACCGGTAGACGAGGGGAGCGTTTTCAAAATCAACATGCTGTTGCGCCGGCTACCCAAACTCAGGGCGGCGAAATACAAACCGAAACAGGCTTGGTCGGGAACATTTCACAGCGATGAAGGCTACGAACAGATGAATGCAAGCTACCAGCAGGCGGCGAAGGGAACGTTGCCCGCCAAAACTCCGTGCGAAGTTTATTGTCATACTCTCACCGACGACAGCATTCTGTCGCCGGAGCTCCGCTCCAGGGGTTTCCACACCATCACATTGTTCGGCCTCGATGC
Source organism: Spartobacteria bacterium (assembly GCA_021324035.1). Lineage (GTDB taxonomy): Bacteria > Verrucomicrobiota > Verrucomicrobiia > Chthoniobacterales > UBA10450 > AV40. The sequence goes on from JAJPJU010000188.1 coordinate 23,278, forward strand.
GCCTTATTCGCTGTTTTCGAAAAACAATCAGGCCGCGCGAGAAGCCGCAGAGGAAAAATTTCTCGCCAGCATGAATCAATGGCTGGACGAACCGCTCCGGGATTGTCTGGCGGTGGCTCGGGATGGAAGCCTTTGTATCGAAAGCAAAAGCCCGGTCGATATCGAACAGTCGTTAGGCATGTACCACGGTAATATTTTTCAAGATGCGCTGACCTGGCCGTTCGCGATCAAAAAGGAACAAGTTGGGACCTGGGGAGTCGAGACCGAGTGGGAAAATGTTTACTTCTGCGGATCGAGCGCGCTCCGCGGCGGCGCGGTCAGTGGAATTCCCGGACACAACGCGGCGCGAGCTGTGCTCGCGCGTGTTTGATGTTTGAGCTTTGATGTTCGATGTGATGCACATGAAGACAAATTCGCACGACGTCGAATCGATCGACGCAATTATCGCAGCATCTTATGACGTCATTTCTGGCCCGCGCGGTAAAAAGCGCGATTGGGACCGCGAGCGATCGCTGTTTTATCCCGGCGCGCGATTAATTCCAACTGCCACGGTTCCTGGACAAACGAACGTCGGTCTGGCGCCTTTGGTGTTGGACGTCGAAGGCTACATCGCTCGCGTCGAACCGATTTTTGACAAAGAGGGCTTTTACGAAACAGAAGTCGCGCGTCGCACCGAAGAGTTCGGACGGATCGCGCAGGTTTGGAGCACCTACGAGTCGCGTCACGATCCGAGCGAAGTGGAGCCATTTATGCGGGGCATAAACAGCTTCCAGCTTTTCGACGACGGAAAGCGTTGGTGGATCCTCTCGGTTTACTGGCAGCACGAAAGTTTGCGGCACCCGTTGCCCGAAAAGTACCTTTGATCTGCAGCAATGCGGCTTTGGACGATTCATCCGCAATATCTCGACACCAAAGGCTTGCTCGCGGCCTGGCGCGAAGGATTGCTCGCCCAAAAGGTTCTGCTCGGTCGAACGCGAGGTTACACTCGCCATCCCCAGCTTCGCCGATTTCAGGCAACGGCTTCTCCAACGGAAGCCATCTCCATTTACCTCGCGGAAATTGCGAACGAAGCCGATCGTCGCGGCTACAAATTCAACCGGACAAAAATCTTAATCGGCCAATGCGAAGGGAAACTCCCGGAGACACGCGGGCAATTGCTCTTCGAATGGTCGCATTTGAAACGAAAATTGCGGCGCCGGGCTCCGCGATCTTATCGGGCGTGCTGCAAAATTGAGGTCCCGCGAGCACATCCACTGTTTCGAATCGTAGCCGGCCCAGTTCAAGACTGGGAAAAGACGAATTCGGGAAAACAAACGGTTAGTCGGACGGCGGCGAAGCATCGGGCCGCACCGGGTGGGAAGCGGCATGCTTCTTCTCGACCTTGAGCGGCGGTTTCGGCCGGCCTTCGCGATAATGTTTCGTTCCAACGCCTAACAAAAGAGCGGCGATCACGAAAGTAACCACGCGTTTTTCTTCCGATGTGAGAACCAGGCGGTGTCTCAGTTCTTCCCACCTCCAAGTGCTCGGAATCTTCAAGGTTTCGCGCCCGGACGTGGCCGTATCCGGATCGAGCAATAGTTGCCTTTGATGTTTAGGTCGTAGTAACGCGCCTTCGAATTTGCGGTCATCAATTCACGATAAACCGACGGCGTGATCTCGAGGTAGCGATAGACTGCGCCATTCAGAAATTCGATTTCCAGGATGTGACGGCGTCTGCTGTAGCCGATTGACGCAATCGCGGTTGATTCAACCAGATGATGCGGGATGTGAGAAATCACTACTTTGCACGCATCGCTTTGAATGTTTCCGTGAACCGAATTGGCACCGACGGCCAAATCGAAAGCGCAGACTAACGAACACAACGACAGAAGTTTCGCGTTCATGGGGGAACGATTCCTCTTCGATTACCACGCTCCGAATATTCAGGTCGAGCGAAATGTCAGTTGTCGCGCACTTTGAAATTTCTACACGGCTGACACGGCCATTTCCCGCTGAGGCTCGATTCAGATTAATGTCATGAAGACGACACTGATAACTTTTATCTGGATGGCACTCGCAGTTTCTGCGTTTGCCGGGAAACGCCCGAAACCGACGCCGACTCCGGTGCCAACGCCAGTCACCGTGGGGGTTGACGGCAATGAACCGATTGTAGCGGCCGCGCCGGATGGAACGCTCTACATCAGCGCGCTGCAGCACATTTACAGTTCGACCGATTCCGGAGCGACTTGGACAGAATTACTCGGCCCGATTTACGCTTCGAGCATCAATCTGAATTCGGACAGTTCAATCTCGGTCGATCCCGGCAACCGTCTTTATTTCACGTTCGATTATCCCTATGCCGGAACCACCGCCGTCTGCACCAGCGACGATCGCGGAGTCACCTGGAATTGTAATCCAGCGGTAGTGCCCGGTGGGACCGACCGTATGTGGACGCTCGCACCAACTTTGACCGACGACTACGAAGTCACGAACGAAGGTTTGTACGAAACATCATTTCTTCACAGCAGCGACCGCGGCACGACGTGGACGCCCACCTCCGTCGGAAGCGGATTACTCGAACCGCAATCGGGACCATTGCTGCAACGGCCCGGCATGACCGACGTTTTACAAATCATTAAGATTAACGGGACACTGCCGCAGGAGACTCCCGAATTAAAAGTTTACGTTTACCATCCTGAAGCAACCGGATCGATCATCTCCGATATTCGCTCGACCGGGATGCCGCTCCCGCTTGCGTTACCGAGCGCCGCTTACGGACGCGATGGTCAACTTTGGGTCGCATCAGAGGAGTTAAATGCTGCCGGCGGAAAACAAGTGGTGCTTGCACGATCGACCAACGATGGAGTGACTTGGAGCAAACTTGCGCCGATTCCCGGAACCACCAGCGGCACGGCGATCTTCAGCTGGGTCGCGGCCGGCGGAGCTGGTCATGTCGGCGTCATCTATTATTATACTCCGGACAACGGAGACCCGGGCTCGCTCACGAATTCGACCTGGTCGACAATGTGGGCCGAGTCATTCAACGCCGACAGCCCGACCCCGACGTGGACCGTCACAAATGTCGAATCTGCCATTCACACCGGTGCGATCTGCGTCGCCGCCGGTTGCAGTGGCGATAATCGATTTGCCGGCGATTTCATCAATTCCCTCATCGACGCGAACGATGTCGCGCACTTGACCTGGGTGAAGGAAGACATGGCGACGACCAACACGACAATCCGTTACGAGCAAATCAAATCATCGGCGCCGGCGACCAAACGTTAACGGCCGAGTGGCGTAGCCACTTCCGTCCCGGCGGGCGGTGTGAACTCGAATGTCGACTCCGGAATCGCCGCATGCGTCTGGTTGGAATACACCGTGACAATTTGATCTCCGCCGGGCTGAATCATGTCGGTCTTTTCAGCGGCGAAATCACTGTTCAACCGCAAATCGAACTGCTGGAACATTCGTTTTGTCGAAGGCGAACGGGGCAAAAGCCGCAGGTCGTAACCATTCCCGGTTTTGGCGCCCGTAATGTGGAATGTATTTTCGACATTCTCCAGATTTAGCGCGGTGTTGATTGCGGCAATGACCGCGTCGACCGGAGAATGTTTGCCTAAGGTGTAGTGCTCAGCCGATTTGAAATTCGGGTAGTAGATCCAGAGATCGCGGCCATTGCTCACTGTCATGCTCGGGGAATTGCCGGTGACTTCGCGCCGAAATTTATTGGGCGCGTGAAACCAAATTTTGCCGGAACTCACCAGCGGCTTATTCATCAGATGAATCGTTTTTTGTTCCTGGAAACTGGCGTGAACGTCAGGAGTCGAGGCCCGATGTTCCCGAATTCGAGCCAGCAAACTCTTTATGTCGGCCGGACTAAGCGATTGCGCGTGGGCGAGCGAGGCCGTGAGCATCAAGCCAAATAGGAAAGGGTATCGCATGTGAGGATATCGTTCTTATATCGACTCCGGCGGACCGCTTTCGTTCCATTTTTTTGGTTTCGCCGCCGCCATCGCGGGCAAAGTAAAGAATATTGTCGCAACCAGACTCCAGAAAATTCCAATGGCGCAGGCGACTCCGAGTCCGCTGAGGGAAGGATTGTGGGCCCAGCCTAACGAGCCAAATCCGCAGACCGCGGTCAGACCTGCGAGAATGACGGGCTTGATTACACCAGCCACATCGTGTTCGAGCTCGCGCGTCTTCTGCCAGACCAGAACAACATAAATCCCGTAATCTACTCCGATGGCCAGCACCAGCCGGAACGAGAGCACATTGAGCAAATTCAGATGGATGTTCAGAAGTTTCATCGTTGCCATCATCGCGCCGAGTCCGAACCCGAGCGTAATCACCTGAAGCAGCCACAATCGAAAATCTCGATAGAGAACCGCGAGCAGCGAAACATCGAAAATCGCCATCAGCGCGCTGATAATCAAAAGCTGCCGGTGCGACCACGGCTGAAGGTCGGCCAAAGTATAACTCCAGCCGGAGAGGATCATTGGAACATCGGGGACCGCTAATTCGCGCCCGAGCTGCTCCGATTGGACATGCATCGTCACCGGCTCCGGGGTGGTCGCGAATCCCGTGGTCAGCAGCGGGTCTTTGGCAAAGTAACGGTCGACCAGGAACCACCAGCCGGCTCCCTTGGGCAGCTGTTTTCGCCAGTCCGGCAGGGGAGCCGTGGGGTTGGCGACCGACTGCAACTCGTCGAGCAGCTTGAACGCGGGTGAAAAGGAATCGCGACTGAACCCTTCGGTAGCGAGCGTTTGTTCCAAGCTCGTACGTATTGTTTGAAAATCTACTTTACCAAGGCTTTGCCGATTTTTTTCCATCCAAACCGGAGAAAGGCAAAGCGCTGCCGGCGTCGTAAAACCTTTGAGTTTTCCTGCCTTTTGAAGCTCCGACCAGTGCGCCGAGACCTTCTGCCAGTCATCATGCAGCTCCTGGGCATTTCGGGCCCGGACGATTGCCAGCACCGGTTCCCACCGGGTTGGCATTTTCGCCATGATCGCTTGCAAAGCCTGGCTGGCCCGACTGTTCCGTGGCTCAAGCGACCGGACACTGGCTTCAAACCGCAACGGCGGAACCGGCGAGAATCCAATGGCACTCAAGGCAAGAAACAGGATCGCGGAAAAAACCAGCATTGGTCCGGGCCGATTGACCGTCCATCGGACGTACTTTTTCACGATCTCGAATACCCAATCGTGCTGCTGCGGAGGTTGGTCCGGTTTGATGAACAGAAAAAGAATCGTGCACATGAACAGGCCGGCGAAAAAAATCCCGATCGCGATCAGAACGCCCAGTTGCGAGAATCCCATCGATCCGCTCAGGACAAGAGCGAGGAAGCCGACCGCGGTCGTTAGCGCGCCGAAAAAGACCGCGCGTCCGAGTTTGGCAACCGCCGTGGCGATGGCTTGCTGATAATCCTCGCCATCAATTCGCGCCTGTTGATAGCGTCCGAAAATCAGGATCGCGAAATCAACGCCGAGTCCAACCAGGATCGCGCAAAAACCAACCGCCAACATGCTGAGCCTGCCGAAGACAAGGAGGCCAACCGCCAGGGCGACCAGGCACGAAAGCAGCAACGCGAAGCCCATTCCGAGCAATGGGATCCAGCGGCGAAAACCGATAAAGAAGACGAGACCAACCAGCAGAACGGAACTCCCAAGCGTCGCCACGATATCGTAGCGCATGCTCAGGGATATTTCGGAGACATACGCAGAGCGGCCGGTGACAAGAACCTCCAACGGTCCACCGTCCCATCCTGCGTTCGCCTGCGCGCGAAAAGCGTTCACCTGACGCATCAACCGCTGACATTCGAATGCGCTGAGTGACGATTGATTCGTCACCACCAGAAAAATTCGCAGCGTTCGATCCGGGGAGGTGAGCGGTTGCTCCTGCTCGATTGCATTTGCTTCCGCGAACGGCTTCAGCGCGGGGCCAATCACACCCAACGGATCGAGACCGAGTTCGAATTGCGGTCGGGGCGAACCGGCCTCGATCTCCAGTCGCATGCGATGCAGCCGTTCACGAATCTTTTCCGGCTGCAATGTCGCCATCGTCTGGTCGAACGCCGCCGGCTCCAAGTTCAGCAGCAGCGGGACAGCGATTGTTTGAAGATCGCGAACACCTTCCGGCGTTTCCATCGGTGAACCGGCCAGCACCCGTTCGCACCACGGTTGCTTACGCAGATTTTCAGCAAACTGCGGCGCGAATTCTTCGAGTTTGTCGACGTCCTGCGGCTGGCAGTGCAACGCGAAGGTCAGCTCGCGCGTCTGTTCGAAGTCGCGGTCATAAATTTTCAACCCGTCGATCGATCGGAATCCGCTCGGCAGCATGTTGATTACGTCGGAGTCGACTTCGATTCGGGCGATCAGAATCGCGATACAAACGAACGCCAGCGCCGCCACGCCGAGCCAGATCAGCGCGCGACGTTGCGCCATAAACCGCGCAATCAGATCGCTTGTCCGCATAATGAAGTCGTTAGTGTTCTGCAACTAATCGCCGTTTACAACGGCTGAAGCTGTCATTAACACCGCGCCGGTGAAACGCGCTCTCCCCAGCGCGTTCAATCGAGGGCGAAGGTCGATCCACCTAAAATCGGAAAACGAAAGTTTCCGATCCCCAAACATGTCGCACTTGATGTCGATTTTGTGAATGGATGATCGCGTCCCGCAATCCAAGCCAGCCTCGCAGTTGTTGGGGCGCGTGGTCGATCGATCCAGACCAGCCCCGGCCGGCGAGGGCACCGCGTCCTTCAGCGAACTGCGCGTCTTGTCGGAGGGTTAATAGCGCCACCGGTCCCTTCGAGAACCTCAGTTCGAAATCTCCCGTGTTTGAAAACCGGACAAAGGCCTCGCCGATGACTGTTGTTTTCGGGGTGCGATAGAGAAGCTGACCACTGCGCGTCTGCCAAGTTGCTGCCGGTTGGGCGAATTGATGCGTCGATACCGTCGCACAGCTGCCTAAAAAAAGCGCAGCCAAGAACAGGTAGCGGCGACTGACCCCAGTCGCCATCGCGATTCGATGAATCGCCGCTATCCTCATGATGCCATATCGGCTGTTTTAGGGACCAGGCTCAGTCGCGGTGAAAGCGCGACGAATCTTTGGGCGAACACAAAAAAGTAAAACAGCCACATCCGCCATTTGATCGCGAGACTTCTGCCTTCGTTTCCCGCGAGAACCGCATTCACCGCCGCCGCGATTTGCATCGTTTCCGTGGGATTGAGAAAAACTTCCAGGAATTCGCGGCTGCGCTCATACCACGCATTCACAAATGTCAGATAGGTATCCATGACCCGGTTCACCGCGCGGGAATATTTGTTGAACAAATGCTGGCGCTTCCGTTCGTCCTGCAAAACTTCGTTCAAGATATCCGCGGCCCTTTCGGCGGACATGAGCGCCAGAAAAACGCCGCTGCTGAAAACCGGATCGATAAAACCGGCGGCGTCTCCGACCATCAGCCAGCGGTCTCCGGTGAGTTGCAAATTGCGATAGGAATAATCCGTCGCCGAATAAACCGGCGACACGCGGACGGCGTCTTTCATTCTTTCGGCCATCAACGGTTGATCCGCGATAAATTTTTCGAGCGCGACTTCGGGTGAAAGTTTCGCCCCTCGAAACGCTTTCGTATCCATTACCACGCCGATGCTGGTTCGCGTTTCGGTCAACGGAATCATCCAGAACCAGCGATCGAGTCCGCGCACCATCCGAATCAAGGTCGCGTCTTTGCCGGGGAGGCGATCGATATTCTCGTAATGCGCGAATACCGAAAATTTTTGGAGATGGTCGTAGGTTTTTTTCACCTTCAACCGGCTTCCGAGCAGCGTTTGGCGTCCGCTGCAATCGAGCAAGTAACGCGCTTCGATCTTGGACTGTTCACTGTTGGCGCATTCAATTTCGATTTTCACCCGGTCGTCGGCGAAATCGATCTTCGTTACTTCCGTTTCCTCAAACTTCCGCGCCGCTCTCGCGGGAATGATCCAACAGTAACTTATCAAAGTCGGATCGCGTGACTTGATAGGCCTGATCGCGCTGCGAGCGGAAACCGTCTTTGAAATAAAACTTTACCCCGCGCGTTCCGCAGGCCGCCATGATTTCGCCCCCGAACTTCGGGAGAAAAGCGCGATCAAGTTTCTCACGTACGCCGAGGCGATCGAATGTCTTCATGCTGAACGGCAGCAATGATTCGCCAATATGAAAACGGGGAAACTTTTCGCGTTCGAGCACAATCACGCGACGGCCGGCTTTGGCCAGCAGGGTTGCGGCCGTTCTTCCCGCCGGCCCGCCCCCGACGATGGCGACATCGTAGATCTCTGCCTTATTCACTGTCACACCTTAGCAAAATGTTCGTTTTTTGACAGGGGCCGTTGCCTTCAACGGCCCGCGGGCGATTAAGGGCAATCGCCCCTACCTGTGCTAACGTTTGCTGCCGATGAAGCTGATCGACAAATTCGTCAGTCGCGAGCTGCTCGTGAACATCCTGTTCGCAATCGCGGTCCTCAGCCTGGTTCTCGTGATCGGCAATATTTTCAGGAAACTATTGCCGCTGCTGGTGAATCACGACGTTCCCGTCGAATATTTGATTGCGTTCATTGCCTACGTTTTTCCGTTTTCGCTCATCTTCACCATTCCGTGGGGTTTATTAACTGCGATCCTGCTCGTTTTCGGCCGCTTGTCGGCTGACAACGAACTCATTGCTCTCCGGGCCAACGGGGTGAGCGTTCCGCGCGTCGCCATTTCACTCGGGGTCATTTCGGCCGTTTGCTGCGCGATCTGTTTGTGGCTCACCGTTTACGTTTCGCCGGCCACGCAGCAAAAAATGCGCAGCACGATATTCGATCTTGCGACGCGCGATCCGATGGCCCTGTTCGGCAGCGATCAGGTGATCGATCAATTTCCAGGGCGAAAAATTTACGTTGGCAAAAAGGAAGGCAACAAGCTCGAGAACATCACCGTGTTTGAGGTCGACAATAAATCGATGCCAATGCGGGTGACTTTTGCCCGCACCGGGATGCTCGAGGCCGATCTCGATAACAAGCGGATTCTGATGCATCTCTACAACGCGCGTTATCAGCAGCGCGACGAAAAAGACCCGACCGATCTGCGTAAAATCAAAGACGGCATCAGCATGCAGGAGGGGACATTGCCAATCAGTCTCGACGAACTTTACGAGAAAGAGAAAAAACGCCCCAGCCGATCGGCGATGTCGATCGAGCAGTTGATCGATCAATTGAACAGCGAAAGCACGCGCGAACGCAGTGAAAGCCGGACCGAGATTAACAAACGTTTTTCATTTCCCTTCGCCTGCGTGGCGTTCGCGATTATTGGAGTTCCGCTCGGCGTAACCGCCCACCGCCGCGAAACCTCGGTTGGTTTCGCCATGGCCCTGATTGTTGCGGTCGCTTATTTTCTTTTCGTCATCATCGCCGACACGCTGCGGGGAAATCCCAAAGTTCACCCGGAAATTCTGATCTGGGTGCCAAACGTTCTGTTCATCGTTCTCGGCATTCTTCTGTTCCGAAGATTGGCGAAGCAGTAGTCGTTTTGTCATTCCGACCGAAGTGGAGGAATCTCTCGCTCAGGTAGCGGCGGCTCACCGAGCCGCCATGGCGATTGAGGTCAATCGCCGCTACCGGCTCCCAAAATCCATCGTGATCTCCACCGTGTCGGCGACCGCAACGTGGACATCGCGAAGCTGGATTTCTCCAAGTGGAATTGATTTCAGGGGGAACGATTTTTCCAGGACGCGATCAAACACCGGTTGAAGCGTGCTGCACGCGAACGATCCCAGTTTCCCGTCGCCTTTGCACTTGAGCTGCGAAATTTGCACGACGAACTCGTTGCTGATGTCCAATTGAGCATAAATATCGATCTTCGCCCGCGCGAAAAACTTTTTCGCGCGCACCTGAATGTCGGCGGCGAGAGATCGCCGGCCCCGCGCACGCATCGCCAGCCGCACCTGTTCGAGGTCGATTCCGTACAAACGCGCTTTGGCCCCGACGATCCGGCCGAAAGCCTCCTCGAGCTGAAGCTGCGACGCCGAAACAACCAGCTGACCTTCGCGCGTTCGCCGAAGAACCAGAACGGCCTCGCCGTTCGCATCCGAACCCTTATCAAATGCGACGTCGTGCATTTCCATTCGGAGATCGACCGGCACACCCCCGGCAGAAATTTTGCGGCCGCTGATGGTGACGAGGGTGGTCTCGAACGCGAGCGAGGTTTCGCCTTCCGCAGCAGCCAACGGCGGCGCGGAAAAGTCGATGATCGCGCCGTCCAAATTGACCCGGATCTCATCAACCAGCGGGAAAACGCGCGAGCGAAGCTCAACGATCTGGCCGGGCTTTTCGACAAACCGGTGCAACGCATCGTCCAGGGCGTCAGCCAGATCGCCGCGAGGCGAGGGGAAATCTTTGCGTCCGAGCGAAATCATGGGGAAATGGTGATGTTTGACGCTTGAGGTTTGATGTCAAACGAAGATCGGAAGACTCCGAACGCCGAACGCCGAACGTCCAACATCGAATGCTCCAATTCAGAGGCGTATCAAATTGATTTCCAACCAGTTACAAGGCATGCCGGTTTGACTTCAATGTTGGACGTTCGGCGTTGGACGTTAGTTGGATGTCCTTCAATTATTCATCGGTTGCAATCCGCGCGTTCTTCATTAGATTGCGCGCTTCTTATGGCAAAGATGGCCTGGATTAATCGCAATGAGCGGAAGCGCAATACGGTAAAGAAATATGCCGCGCTGCGCGCCGAGCTCAAAGCGAAGAAAGATTACGCCGGTTTGGCTCAGCTTCCGCGCGACGCCAGCCCGACACGTGTGGTGAACCGTTGCCTGGTGACGGGCCGCCGCCGCGCCTTCATTCGGCGATTCAAGATCTCGCGGCTCACCTTTCGCGAGCTCGCGTCCCAGGGTCTGATCCCTGGTGTAACGAAATCCAGCTGGTAGAATTGCTGTAGCGGCAGCCGTGTCGGCTGCAATCGTCCGCCAAACCGCGGGCGACACGCCCGCCACTACAGAAAATGATTTTGCAATTCATACTTCCGCTTGCAGACATAGTGGTCACGCAATGGGACTCACCTGCCGTCATTTTCGGCAAGCTTGCGACGATCGCCGCGCTGGTTGCGCTCAATGGATTCTTCGTCGCTTGCGAATTTTCGATCATTAAAGTTCGCGCAAGCCAGCTCGACACTTTGGTGGAGGAAGGGGACGTCCGCGCGCGACTTGCGAAACATGTCCGGTCCCATCTCGACGCTTATCTTTCCGCCACCCAGCTCGGAGTAACCCTGGCGAGCCTGGCGCTCGGCTGGCTCGGCGAGGAATTTCTCGCGCACTTGATTGAACCGTTTTTTGCCCTGGCGAATATTCATTCTCACGCGGTGGTCACTTCAGTGTCGGTCACGCTGGCGTTCATTGGAATCACCTTCATGCACATTGTGTTTGGTGAACTGGCGCCCAAATACACCGCGATCGCCAGCCCGTTGACCGTCTCGCTCCGGCTGGTTCGTCCATTGGGCGTATTTTATTTTTTGTTCAAACCGGCGATCTGGATCCTGCAAAAATCGTCGAATTTACTTTTGCGCGGCATGCTTCGAATGAAGCCGGTTGCGGGAACCGAGTTGGCGCACAGCGAAGAAGAATTGCGGCTGATTCTCGAGCAAAGCGAGAAATCAAAGGAAGTCTCGGCGCTTGGGCGCAAACTGGTTCTGAATGTTCTCGATCTGCGCGAACGCGTGGTGCGCGACATCATGACCCCGCGAAACGAAGTCGTTTATCTCGATATCGACGAGGATTTTGAAACGAACGTCCAAAAAGCGATCGCCTCCAAACACACGCGTTTCCCGCTTTGTCGCGAAAATCTCGATAACACGGTCGGACTGGTCCACATCAAGGAATTCATGCCGATGTTGAGCGACCCGCAGCCGGACTTCATGAAGATCAAACGCGAACTCATCCCGATTCCGGAAATGATGCCGCTGGAAAAGTTGCTGAGTCTTTTCCTCAGCAAACACGCTCACGTTGCCATTGTGGTCGACGAATTCGGTGGAAGCGTCGGCATGGTGACACTCGAAGATGTGCTCGAAGAATTGGTCGGCGATATCCAGGACGAGTTCGATACCGACAAAGCCGAGTTTCAAAAGATCAATGCCAACGAATTCACGGTGGACGGAACCCTCGGTCTCTACGAACTGAACGATCTCGCGAAATTAGAATTGGAAAGCGCAGACGTCAGCACGATCGGCGGCTACGTGACGCATTTGCTTGGCCATCTCCCCAAACAAGGCGAGCAGGTGAAGATCGACGGTTATCTCGTAACCGTTTCGCAAACTGACGCCCGACGAGTGAAGGAATTACATTTCCGGAAAGTCGAAGAGGCGAAAATAGTGACGAGTGACCGGTGACGAGTGAAAAATCCTGGCGCGTAAATCTTCGAGCTCTTTGCTTGTCACTTGTCACTCATCACTGTGATATTTGCTTCTGCTTGATCAGGCCCTTAAGAAACGCGGCATTCCAAGATGCAATTCCTTATTGAAGCAAACATCACCTGTCCTCATTGCGGTGAAGTTTTCCCGCTCCAGATCGACACCTCGCAGGCCGAACAATCGTTGATCGAGGACTGCACGGTTTGTTGCCGGCCCATTAACCTAACGATTCGCTGCGAACCCGGCGAGGTGGTGGATGTTGCTTACGGCGAAGGTTGACCCCATGACAAAACCGCGTCGACGCGGTAACTTGGTCTGAATGCACGAACAGCTTTCGACCGACAACGGATGGCGCGCCGAACGCACGTCGCCCACATTGCCGGAAGCTTATCGCAGTGTGCTGATAAAACCGAACGCCGGTTTTTGGCGAAAGCTGCTCGCGTTTTCGGGGCCGGGCTATCTGGTGGCGGTCGGTTATATGGATCCGGGCAATTGGGCAACCGATCTGGCCGGCGGCTCGGCATTCGGTTACACCCTTCTCAGCGTCGTCCTGCTCTCGAGTTTGATGGCCATTTTGCTGCAAGCACTTTGCGCGCGCCTCGGGATCGTCACCGGACGCGATCTCGCCCAGGCCTGCCGGGATCATTATTCGCGGCCGGTCTCTTTTACGCTGTGGGTTCTTTGCGAGCTGGCAATCTCCGCCTGCGATTTGGCCGAAGTGATCGGTTCGGCAATCGCGCTCAATCTCTTGTTCAAAATCCCCATCGTCGCCGGTGTTTGCATCACGGCATTCGACGTTTTGCTAATTCTTTACATCCAGCACAAAGGTTTCCGCTTTCTCGAAGCGCTCGTGATCGTTCTCATCCTCACGATCGGTGGATGCTTTCTGTGCGAGATAATTTTTTCACGGCCTGACATTGCTGAGGTGACGCGCGGATTTGTTCCCACATCACAAATCGTTCGCGATCCGGCCATGCTCTACATCGCGATCGGCATTCTCGGGGCGACCGTGATGCCGCATAATTTGTATCTGCATTCGTCGATCGTCCAGACCCGGAAGTATGAACAAAGCAAGCAAGGCAAAGCCGAGGCAATCAAATTCTCTACGATTGATTCAACCATCGCGCTCGGTACCTCGCTCTTCATTAACGCGGCCATCCTGATCGTCGCCGCCGCAACATTTCACACTCGGGGTCATTATGGGGTGGCGGAGATTCAGGATGCTTACAAACTGCTTTCGCCAACATTGGGTGTTCCGCTGGCGAGTGGAATCTTTGCCATCGCGCTGCTTTGCTCCGGCCAAAATTCAACCATCACCGGAACGATGGCCGGACAAATCGTGATGGAGGGTTTCCTGAACATTCGACTTCGTCCGTGGCTCCGTAGATTAATCACTCGCTGCATCGCAATTGTTCCGGCCGTGATTGTCGCCGCGCTTTATGGCGCGAGCGGCACGGCGAAGTTACTGTTGCTGAGCCAGGTAATTCTCAGCCTGCAACTTTCGTTCGCAGTTATTCCGCTGGTTCTGTTTACGAGTGAACGCCGCAAAATGGGCGAGTTCACTTCGCCGATGTGGCTGAAAACCCTGGCCTGGGGGACTGCGGCGTTGATCATTTGTCTCAACGCCAAGTATCTCTCCGACTGGATCGGCGTCACCGATTGGATCACAGGGAAATGACGAAATCCGAAATCCGAAACAAATTCGAAATTCGAATCTCAAAAAACAATGGCTACCTCCGGGTCGTTTCGGATTTTCTTATTCTTGCTGCTTCGGATTTGTTTCGATATTCGAAATTCGAGTTTCGGATTTTTTTCTGAGTCATTTTTGTCATGTATAAAAAGATTCTAGTCGCCCTGGAGAACAGCAACGCAGATCAGACGCTGCTTCCGCACGTCACTGAGCTGGCGAAATTGCATCGCTCCGATTTGTTGCTGGTTCACGTAGCGGACGGATTCGTCGCCAGAAATTACAATCAACTCAACCTGATCGAGTCCGACGAGATGAAAGAGGACCGTGTTTATCTCGAGAACGCGGCCTCGAAATTGCGAAGCGCTGGATTGAGCGTCGACACCTATCTCGCCCTGGGCGATCCGGCGGAAGGAATTTTGAAAGCTGCCGATGAACGCCATTGCGATTTGATTGCGATGACAGCGCACGGCCACCGGTTGTTAGGCGATCTGCTCTTCGGCAGCACGATCAACGAAGTCCGGCACAGGGCCCAAGTGCCGGTCTTGCTCGTGCGGGTGGGGAAATAAAATGCGAAATGCTAAACGCGAAATGCGAATTGAAACAAATCCGAAATGATCGAAACCCAATACACCTGCCTTGCTTCGCCCTCAACATTTCGCATTTAGCATTTAGCGTTTCGCATTTCCCGGTATGAAGGTCTGCTTCCTAACCAACGAATATCCGCCCCGCATTTACGGCGGGGCAGGGGTTCATGTGGATTATCTTTCTCGCGAACTTGCCAAAACGATTGATGTCGACGTTCGGTGTTTTGGCGATCAGGACTCTCGGAAAGGCCGATTGACGGTGAAGGGCTATGAGCTTGATACCAGCTCGTTCAGTTGTCCCGAGCCTTTGAAGTCAGTATTCGGCGCGGTGCAGCGTTGCCTGGATTTTAACACCACCAACATCGACGCCGATCTGGTTCATTGTCACACCTGGTATAGCCATTTCGGAGGGATTCTCGCGAAAAAGAACTACGGAATTCCGCTCGTGGTCACGACCCATTCGCTGGAACCGTTGCGGCCGTGGAAACGCGAGCAACTCGCCGGGGGTTACGATTTCTCAGTTTGGGTCGAAAAGACCGCGCTCGAAATGGCGGATGCGGTGATTGCGGTTTCCAACGAAACCAAGGGCGATATCGAACGATTGTTCGAGGTCGATCCAAAACGCGTTCATGTAATCCATAACGGCATCGATCTGGACGAATACAGGAAAGTCGACGCGACTGGCGCGCTCGCGCGTCACGGAGTTGATCTCAAGCAGCCAATCCTGCTGTTTGTCGGCCGAATCACGCGGCAAAAAGGAATCATTCATCTCGTCCGCGCGATTCAATTCATGGATCCGGATTTTCAAATCGTGCTTTGCGCCGGCGCGCCGGACACACCGGAGATCGGTGAAGAAATGAAGGAGACTGTTGAGGCTGCGCAGAAAACGCGCAAAGGTATTTTCTGGATCGCAGAGATGCTCGATCGACCGGCAGCGGTGGAACTTTACTCGCATGCGTCGGTGTTTTGTTGTCCCTCGATCTACGAACCATTTGGGATCATCAATCTCGAGGCCATGGCCTGCGAGACGGCGGTAGTCGCCAGCGCAGTCGGCGGAATCAAGGAAGTCGTGGTCGACGGCGAAACAGGTTTTCTGGTCCCGGTCGATTTTGTGACGGGATCCTTCAAGCTGGCGAATCCCGAAAAATTTTCGCGCGATCTCGCTACGAAGATCAATCAGCTGATGAAGGACCGATCGCTGCGCGACCGATTCGGCAGGGCAGGGCGCAAACGCGCCGAAGAGCATTTCAGCTGGAGCAGGATTGCAGAGAAAACGAAAGAGCTTTATCGGACGCTGATGTAGTTGTAGCCGGGATCGTCGATCCCGGCATCAAGCCTGAATTCCGGCACCATCGGTGCCGGCTACAACTGCTCACCAGGAATAGGTCGCTTTTCCGTTTTCTATCGAAACCTTTGTTCCAACGGCAATGCTGGCCGCTGCGGCGCTTTTTTGTTCCGTGAAAACGTGGACCCGGACGTAAACCGTGAATGGCCCGTCGCGTCCAACTTTCTCCAAACCTTCTTTGGTGAAAACAATCTGGCCATAAGGCGTCGCGCTGTTGGAGGTGTCTTTGGCAATGAACCGCAGCGTGCCGTTGCCCAGGAGATCGCTCGGTTCACCCAGAAGCGTGGAGATCTCGATCTTCACAACCTTGTCCTTCAGTTTCGTCTTCTGTTTTTCGATCTCCTGAAACGTGTAGATCTTCTCGCTCACCGGCGCCGGCGCGTTTTCAGATTGGGTATTTGAATTTTCCGGTGCGCCCGTCGCATCTGCGACATTCATTTTCACGGCAACGAGATAGCCGTAGCGAGCATCGAACTGAACTGGTTTGCCGTTTCCGGAATAAATCGGGCCCGAGAATTTGTAGAGCACAGCATCGTCCGGCTGCGCATTTTTGTAGCGCAAGAATGTATAGGTTGGATAATTGGCGTTGCTCTGGTGTTCGCGCCCCACTTCAAAAACGAGCTCTTCGTCACCTTCCTCGGTAGGATGTTGATCCTTTAGTCTGACGACCGTTCCACCCTGACTTTTGTCGCGGCTCTCGCCTTTGTCCTTCAACGGAATGTCGACGTAGGATGCGAACACGTTCAGCATGTTGACGGTGTCGCGTTTGGCTGGCTTTCCGGTTTCGCCCCAGTCTTCCGATTCGACCCACTTTCCGCCTTGCTTGCGGGCGAACGTGCCTCCTTTGGCTAATTTGATTCTCTCCACTTTCCCGGAATAGCGGTCGTAATGACATTCCGCCGGTGGAATGGAGTCGTCGAAAGTTGATAAGCGAAGATCAACCACCATGTGATTGTTTTTGAAAGCCTGTCTCGATTGCTCCATCAGTTTTTCAAAACGCGCATCGCTTTGTTCCTGTGAAAATGCGAATGGGGCGCCGAACAGCAGCACCGAAACTGCGATGGGGAATTTCATGCGCGCGATTACAACCTTCGCGCTGTCGATAGTCAACGATTTCGCAGGGCCGGAATCGATGTTGCTTTCCGACCTGACTATCGAGCATAACCTTCGGCAACAGGTAACATCACGGTGCGCCTACCAGAACCTTTGAAGAGACCGCTTCGCCCTCTGTGGGAGCTGGGATTGAAAATGATTTATGGGCGCAAAGGAATGCCCGTCGTGGTTAACGAATTCACTTTCAACGTCGATCCATCGGTGCGCTTTTTATTTACGCGTTCCTACGATCCAGAAATCGCCTCAATTCTGGATCGCAGTCTCAAACCGGGAATGTGCTGTTGGAATGTTGGCGCGAACGTCGGCATCCATACGTTGCAATTGGCGGAAAAAGTCGGCCCGACCGGGACGGTTGTCGCGTTCGAGCCTAACCCCCACGCGGCCGCATTGCTCCGTCGTAACGTGGAGTTCAACAACTACGCCGGCCGCGTAACGATAGTTCAGGCAGCAGTCGGTGAGGTTGAAGGCACAACTGATTTTTTCGTCGCGGGGTTCGACGGTATGGGACGAGCTCAACGTCCTAATCCGCTGCTTGGCGAGAAAACGAGCCGCGTGTCGGTCCCAGTCGTGACGCTGGACACTTTTGTGAAATCACAGCGACGGAGACCAGATTGTATCGTCATGGATATTGAAGGGTGGGAAATCGCGGCCCTTCGCGGCGCGCGAACGCTCCTCGCTTCACAACCGTCACCGCTTTGGGTGATCGAGCTTCATCCAGACGCGTGGCAGTGGTCCGGGCATTCCCGAGAAGACTTGGAAACGCTTTTGCGTGAATGCGGCGTATCGGCAAAACCGGTGTCCGGCCAGGGAGACCCGTTGTCGCAATACGGGCACGTCTTACTTTATCCGCAGTAATCGATCACCGATTCGCCGCGACGCGTTCGCTCGGAATTTTGAACTGCTCGATCTGATCTTTGATGTCGCGAACGAACGAGGCCGCGCCGGCGCCGTTCACCACACGATGATCGAACGTGAGCGAAAGTGTAATGACTTCGGTGGTTTCGTTTTTCTTTCCGTTCGGAATGATTTCCCGGTGCGCAGTACCAACAAACAGGGTTCCGACCGACGGCGGAACGACGATTGGCGCGCCCACTTTAACGCCGAACGCGCCAAGACTGGTTATCACAACCGGCGCATTCATGGCATCGACCCGGCCTTTGCGCGTCTCATTCACCGTGTCGTCATAAATTTTTACGAACTCGGGCCAGCTCTTCGTGTTCGCCTCGGCAATCACCGCGGTTGCAAGGCGATCGCCTTCCAGCGCGACCGCCATCCCGAGATCGAAGTTCTCGTTCTCGACGATACTTTCGTCTTCCAGAATCAATCGCCGAAATGGCGCGTGTTTTTCCATCGCCCGGACAACCGCCCACGCGATCATCACTGAAGGGGAGGGGGCGCTTCTGCCATTTGTTTTCTTGGCCGCATCGCGCGCTTTCGAAAT
>JAJPJU010000313.1 GCA_021324035.1 Spartobacteria bacterium
GTCAAGCAATACCAGGTGACTGTGGATCCCGCGAAATTGCGTGCTTACAACCTGTCGATTGCCGACGTGAGTATGGCGATCAAGAAAAGCAACGGCGAAGTGGGCGGTCGCTCGATCGAAATGGCGGAAAAAGAGTTCATTCTGCGGGTTCGCGGTTACGTTCAAAACCTTGACGATCTGCGCAAAGTCGCGGTCGGCGTGGGTGCGAATGGCGTTCCGATTTTGCTCAGTCAGGTTGCCAATGTGCAGCTCGGTCCGGAAATGCGGCGCGGAATCGCTGAGTTGAACGGCGAAGGTGAAACCGTGGGCGGTATTGTCGTGGTGCGTTATGGCGTGAACGCACGTCAAGTCATTGAGCAGGTCAAAACGCGCCTCGATCAGGCAATGAAAGGATTGCCGCCCGACGTCAGTTACACGGTGGCTTACGATCGCACCGCCCTCATCGATCGCGCGGTCGCCACGCTTAATGAGAAACTCATCGAGGAAAGCATCGTAGTCGCACTCGTCTGCATTGTCTTTCTGTTGCATTTCCGCAGCGCTCTGGTTGCGATCATCATTTTGCCCGTCGCGGTGTTGATTTCCTTCGCGATCATGTATCGGCAAGGCATCAGCTCCAACATCATGTCGTTAGGCGGTATCGCTATCGCGATTGGTGCGATGGTCGACGCCGCGATCATCATGATCGAGAACGCCCATAAACACATCGAGCGCGAGGGTGGGCGTAAACAGCATTGGCAACTCATTCGTGATGCATCGGTAGAAGTCGGCCCAACCCTGTTCTATTCGCTGCTCGTAATCACCGTTTCGTTTCTGCCGGTATTTGCGTTGCAGGCGCAGGAAGGCCGCTTGTTCAAGCCGCTGGCTTACACCAAGACCTATTCTATGGCGGCAGCCGCATTGCTTTCAATTGCACTCGCGCCGGTCTTGATGGGCTACCTCATTCGCGGCCGGATCAGGTCCGAAGAAGAAAATCCGATAAACCGTTTCTTCATTCGCATTTATCATCCCGTAATCGATTTCGTGATTCAATGGCGCTGGGCTGTCATTGGTACTGCCGCGGCCGTCGTCGTTTGGGTTTTCTTTCCCTGGAATCGGCTGATCACAAATTATTTGCCGGGGCCGCTGCGCGGTGTCTCCCTCGCCGTCGGGAAATTGTTTCCTTATCAAAGCCTCGGCTCCGAGTTCATGCCCCCGCTTTACGAAGGCGACTTGCTCTACATGCCTACCACATTTCCTGGGATCTCGACGACGAAAGCGCGCGAAATTCTCCAGCAGACCGATCAAATCATCAAGAGCTTCCCCGAAGTACATCATGTCTTTGGGAAAGTGGGACGGGCCGAGAGCGCGACCGATCCCGCACCGATGGACATGATCGAGACTACGATCATGCTCAAAGACGAAAAAGACTGGCCCAAGGTCGATATCCGGGATGAGCGTGGCAAAGTTATCGCGCATCGAAAGCGTACGGTGGACGACCTGACGAACGCGTTGAACGCGGCCATCCAGTTTCCCGGATTAAACAACGCCTGGACGATGCCAATCAAAGCACGGACTGATATGTTGGCGACGGGAATTAAAACGCCGGTTGGAATCAAAGTCGCAGGCCCCGATCTTGCGCAACTCGAACGCATCGGCTCGCAAATTGAAACGGTCGTCCGCCAGGTGCCCGGCACCTCTAGCGTTTTTGCGGAACGCGTGATGGGCGGCAACTACATCGAATTTAATATCAATCGGGACGAGATCGCGCGCTACGGACTTGCGCTCGGTGACGTGCAGGAAGTTCTCGAAGTAGCGCTCGGCGGAATGCCGCTCACCACCACAGTCGAAGGTCTGGAGCGATACAGCATTAATCTTCGGTACGATCGCGATTTTCGCGAGAACCTCGAGGCGTTGCAGCAAATTATCGTCCCGACTCCGACCGGCGCACAGATTCCGCTCGGGCAAATCGCGACCCTAAAAGTGGTGCGGGCGCCAATGGGCATAAAAAGTGAAGGCGCAATCCCGAACGCCTGGATCTACATCGACGTGAAAAACATCGACATCGGAACTTATGTGCAAATGGCCCAGCGCGCAGTCAATGACGCCGTCGCAAGCAAGCGAATCTCTATGCCGAGCGGCTACAACATTTTCTGGAGCGGTCAGTACGAATACATGCAACGCGCCCAGCAGCGGCTCATGATTGTCGTGCCGATCACATTGCTGATCATTGTCCTAATTATTTATCTCAACACGCGTTCGCTAGTCGGCACGGCGATTATCATGCTGTCCGTGCCGCTCGCGCTAGTGGGCTCGTTCTGGCTCCTCTATTTAGATGGCTACAATCTGAGCGTGGCGGTATGGATCGGTCTGATTGCACTTGCCGGGGTGAGTGCCGAGACCGGCGTCGTGATGTTGCTGTATCTCGATCTTGCTTACGATCAGTGGAAGCGAGAGGGCAAAATGCGCACCGTTACCGATTTGCGTGACGCAATTTACCACGGCGCGGTGAAGCGGGTTCGACCAAAGACGATGACTGCCGTTGTTATCGTTGGTGGTCTGTTGCCAATTCTATGGAGTCACGGCGCCGGCGCGGATGTTATGAAACGAATCGCCACGCCTATGATCGGCGGCATTATCACTTCCACAGTGATGGAACTCGCGGTTTTTCCAGCAATCTTTTTTCTGTGGCGTTCGCGCAAACTCGCGAATGAACGCGCGCTCGATCCTGAGCCAATGCTCACAACATGACGATGGGACTCCCGCGATGATTTACACGTGCCCGATGCATCCGCAGATCGAGCAGGATCATCCTGGCAACTGCCCAATCTGCGGCATGGCACTAGAGCCTAAAACGCACACCGGCGGCGGCGAAGAGGAGAACACGGAGCTTCGCGATATGACCCTCCGGTTTTGGATCGGCGCGGTGTTGGCGGCGCCGGTTTTTGTCCTGGCCATGGCGCATGTTTTCCCGAATGCGCCCGCCTGGGTTGCGAGCGATTGGTCGCGCTGGTTGCAATTCCTTTTGAGCACACCGGTCGTGCTTTGGGGTGGCGCACCATTTTTCCAACGCGGCTGGCAATCGATTCGCAACCGGTCGCTCAACATGTTTACGCTCATCGCAATGGGTGTGGGCGTTGGTTATATATATAGCGCGGTCGTCATGCTCGCACCGGGCATCTTCCCGCCGTCTTTTCAGGAACACGGAAAGATCGGTGTTTACTTCGAAGCGGCGGCGATAATCACCGTGCTTGTCTTGCTCGGCCAAGTGCTGGAACTCCGCGCGCGGAGTCGCACTGGCAGCGCTATTCGCGGGCTTCTCGGTTTAGCGCCGACGACAGCTCGGGTCGTGAGCGAGAATGAGGAACGCGACATTGCACTGGAGCAAGTGCATCCCGGCGACGTATTGCGCGTCCGACCCGGCGAAAAGATTCCAGTCGATGGCAAAATCACTGAGGGCAAGACCAGCGTTGATGAAGCGATGATCACGGGCGAGCCGATGCCCGTCGAGAAAACGGTTGGTGATCGCGTGACCGGCGGAACAATCAATCAGGCGGGGAGCTTCTTGATGACCGCGGAAAAGGTTGGTGCCGACACGGTTCTCTCGCGGATTGTCGAAATGGTCGCACAGGCGCAGCGAAGTCGTGCGCCGATCCAGGAGCTCGCGGATAAAGTTGCGAGCTGGTTTGTGCCCGCAGTCATCGCCACGGCTGCTCTTACTCTTATCGTCTGGTCGGCGTTAGGGCCTGAGCCACGCTTCGCCCACGCCATTGTGAATGCAGTCGCAGTGCTAATCATTGCTTGCCCGTGCGCCCTCGGACTTGCCACACCGATGTCAATCATGGTCGGCGTGGGTCGCGGCGCGCAGGCCGGAGTTTTGATCAAACAGGCTGAAGCGATGGAACGTTTAGAGAAGGTCGATACGTTGGTGGTGGACAAAACCGGCACGCTTACTGAGGGCAAACCGCGCCTAACGACGATTGTTTCCTTCGACTCGCTCAACGAAAACGACTTGCTTGCCGCCGCAGCCTCAGTCGAACAGCAAAGCGAACATCCGCTCGCCTCGGCGATTGTTCGCGGCGCGCAAGATCGACATGTAGTGCTTAGAAAGATCACAAATTTTCAATCGAGCACGGGCGGCGGCGTCAGTGCGCAGGTCGATGGTAAGAGCGTTCTTGTCGGTAAACCGCAATTTCTCAGAACGCAGAAGATTATTGATGTCGAAAAACTCGAACCAAAAGCGATTGAGCTTCAAGCCGAGGGACAAACAGCAATTTTTGTCGGTATCGACGGACGCGCCGCTGGCGTTCTTGCCGTTTCCGATCCGATCAAGAAATCGTCCCCAAACGCAATCAAACATCTGCACGAACTTGGGATAAAAGTGATTATGCTGACTGGCGATAATGAGCGGACGGCAAACGCTGTGGCGAAAAAGCTCAGCATCGATGAAGTGGAAGCCGGCGTTGAGCCGCAGCGGAAAAACGAGCGCGTGCGCCAATTACATGAGGAAGGCCTAATCGTCGCGATGGCAGGTGACGGCATTAACGATGCGCCAGCACTGGCCGTGGCAGATGTCGGTATCGCCATGGGGACGGGTACCGATGTCGCGATGGAGAGCGCCGGAGTTACTTTGGTGAAAGGCGATTTGCGCGGGATCGAGAAAGCGATCCGGCTCAGTCGTGCGATGATGCGCAATATCCGCCAGAATCTTTTCTTCGCTTTTATCTACAATGCGCTCGGCATTCCAATCGCTGCCGGTGCCCTTTACCCGCTCTTCGGCTGGCTCCTCAGTCCGATGATCGCCGGCGCCGCAATGAGCCTCAGTTCGGTTTCGGTAATCGGCAATGCTCTACGTCTACGCTCGCTGAAGCTCTAAGCGGAAATCCAGAATCGGGTGTCAAAAAGAGTTTTGTATTACAGAAAGGATTCGTTAGGCAACGCTAGCGACCGCGGCCAGATTAATGGCCGCGCGCCGACGCGGGTGTTTCCACATCACCTGCGGCAGGTCCGCCAAAAGAGAATGAAAACACCGCGAAGACTTGCACCGCGGGCGTGTGATCGCTGCATCCGATAAGAGGCGAAAGATCAAAACGCACTTTCTGGGTTGGGCGCCATACTAAAGTAGGGCCGATCGCCAGACCTTTTGTTGTGCCGCGAGAGCCCGCAGTCTCGCCGCCGCTGCGATATTGCATTTCAAGTCCTACCTCCAGCTTTTCTTCGGGCAGAAGGACCGGCATTTCGATGCTCTGAACGAATCCGGCGCTTGCGTTTTCTCTCCCCTCAAACTCGCGATCAACAAAAATGTTCATCGCCCACTCAATCAAATGGGGAAAGTCATGCGAGATCAGGAGAGCGAGTTCGCCCGAATCGGGTAATCCATTGCTGAGCCCGAAATGGTATTCAGCTGAAATTGTGGGATTCAATGGAAGCTTGTTCCAATTCGCCAGCGCGTAGCGGGCTTCGAGGCTAAGGCTGTGGTCGCTAGTATCTCCCGCGAAATGCTCGATCTGGTTTTGCACCCCAATTGTAAAGCGCGCTGGCAGCCCCATTTCAATCTCCTGTCGGAAAAGGTGAGCCGGTAGTCCGTGACGGAAAATGTCACCTTCGTATCCAGCTTCGAGTTCGAAACTGAATGGTGAAAGCACATACGATTTCGTCAGCGTAGAAATGCGCCCATGCGATAAATCAGGCGGAGCTCCGTAAGCGCTGGCCAGCTCTTCGCCTTCAGCTTGGACAACCACTGCTCGGTTCTCAGTCTCCTGCGCATTCGCCCCAGCGACCAACAAAAATGCCAGCGAGACACGCGAAAGAGTGAAGACTGAAATCGTCGTTGTCATATTGCGTCGGCCCTCATTGCGCGACAAGCTGCGATCCATTTCACGCTGGACGCCCACGCACAGAGAAGAATCTCGGCCGGCTTTGCTGGCAACTGCAGGAGGCATATTATCTGACTATGCACCGCACTAATCAGTCCCAATGGGAGCACTCGCACGATTTCGTTCACGACTTTTCGACGGCTGAGCGGCGGACCCGAATCGTGATCGGCATCACTGCCGCGATGATGGTGCTGGAGATCACGACCGGCATTATTTCCCATTCAATGGCGCTGCTCGCGGATGGCTGGCACATGAGCACCCA